>NZ_JAMYRR010000022.1:0-98180 GCF_040321535.1 Mesorhizobium sp. M0340
GGTTACCCCCCCCCCCCCGTGCCCCCCCCCCCCCCCGCTCTCGGGGGGGTCTGCCCGCCCCCGGCCCCCCCCCCCCCCCCCCGGCCGCGGGGGGGGCGCCCAGGACCGGTCCGCAAGCGGCGGATGGCGATGCCGGCGACAGCCAGCTCGTGGGCGGCCCGCGATGCCGGCGGCAGCGGCGAGGGATCGAAGCCGTCCAGCCTGCGCTCGGCTTCGTCGAGATGGCCGATCAGCAGCAAGCGCCGGACTTCGAGGTTGCGCGCATGTGCGGCATTGACGCGGTCGCCATGCCTTTCAAGCGTCGCCCGCGCGGCGTCGAGTGTCTTGGCCGGCCAGGCGAGGTCCCGCGAGACGAGCGCGATCTCGGCCTCGGCGACTATACACCTCGCGCGGGCCACGGCCTCCCTCGGGCTGAATGCGTGTGCCGCCCTTTTTAGAAGAACCTTCGCCCGAACCAGGTCGCCAAGCTGCGCCATTGCGATACCGCGCAACGCCAGTGCCGGCGCATCGTCGCGCAGCGCAACCCGCTTCAAGGCGCCGAGCGGATCGCCCGCCGCAAGCGCATGCGCCGCGGCCGTGATCAGCGAGTCCATCGGAATCCCGTCACACTTGTCACTCCCATGGCTTCGACATCCGGCGCTAAGTCCATCTCACCAACCAGTCGTATCGACAACGGCGACTGTAGCCAACCTGAGTTGCGGCGCGCCAACCTTGAGTCGCGGCTAGATTGTGCACTGGGCTCGAACGCAACGATAAGCATTAGGAGAGACGCAGTGAAGATCGAAGGTACAGCCATCCTGGTGACTGGCGCCAATCGGGGCATCGGTCGGGCACTGGTCGAGGAAGCCCTGAGCAGAGGCGTAAAGCGCGTCTATGCCGCAACTCGCCAATCCATGGCCCACCCGGACCGGCGTGTGACATCCCTGACCATGGATGTGACCGACGTTGCGCAGATCCGGGAGGCCGTCGAGAAGATCGATGCTCTCGATATCCTCATCAACAACGCCGGCGTATCGCCCTTCGATGACCTCAGCGACCGTCGTGTGCTCGAACAACAGCTCGCCGTAAACCTCTTCGGATCGTATGACGTTACCCAGGCTCTGCTGCCGTTGCTGGCCCGGTCGCGGGGAGCCATCGTCAACATTCTGTCGCTGGCCTCGATTGCCGCCGTGCCGTTCAGTCCGGCTTATTCGATCTCGAAGGCGGCCTCATTCTCGCTGTCGCAGTCGTTGCGCACCCTTTTGGCCGGACAGGGTGTCAGTGTCCACAGGGTCCTTCCCGGCCCCGTGGACACGGACATGACCCGGGGCCTGGACATAGCGAAGGCCTCTCCGGAGTCTGTTGCGCGGGCAATCCTGGACGGCGTGGAGAATGGCGAGGAGGAGATCTTCCCCGATCCCATGTCGGAATCCGTGGCGGAGGGCTGGCGCAGCAGCGCGGTCAAGGCGCTTGAACGCCAGTTTGCAGCCTATGCGGAAGCAAGCCCGGCAAGTGAAGCAAGCCCGTCAGGCAGTGGGCATGAAGGAAAGAGCGAAACGATTACCCGCGAGGCCCATCCGTGCTGCTCGGCCTGAAACTGCGAACGGTTGTGGAAGGGAGCGGCAGCATCGCCGCCCTCGACGCAGCCGGTCGCCTGTCGCCGACGACGGCGCCGACCTTCACGATCATGGCTCTGCCTGGCGAAGAATGCCTCGCTATGTCCGGAGCAAGTTAACCGATCAGTTGCGGTCGTCGGGGAAACTTGGAATAGGCATGAACTCGACGCCGTCTTCGGCCAGGCTCTTGGCCTCGTCCAGCGTCGCCTCGCCATAAATGCCGCGCGGATCGCTTTCGCCGAAATGGATCTTGCGCGCTTCCTCGGCAAATTTATCGCCAACATAATCGGCGTTCTCGCGCACCTTCTCGGCAAGCGCCTTGAGCTGCGCCAGCGCCTGCTTTTGTGCCTCGCCCATGGCCAGCGCGATCTTCTCCTGGCTGCGCCCGGTCGAGACGGCAGGCGCCATCAGCGCCTTCTCGACCTTGTGCGAGCCGCAGGCCGGGCAATCGATGAAACCGCGCCTCTTCTGTGTGTCGAAATCGTCGTTGCTGCGGAACCAGGCCTCGAATTCGTGCTCGTGTTCGCAGATCAGGGAAAAGCGGATCAAGAGGCGGCACCCCTGAGCGGCATTGCCTCCGCCGAACCGGCGTTTACGGCAAAATCGCGTGCGTTTTTGAGATTCGGTATCTTCTTGCGCGCGGCGACTGACTGCACCGGGTCGATCTCGGCGACGATCACCGCCGGCTCGTCATGCGCCGCCTCGGCGACGATGCGGCCCCAGGGATCGACGATCAGCGAATGGCCATAGGTTTCGCGGCCGTCCTCGTGCACGCCGCCTTGCGCCGCGGCAACCACATAGGCGCCGTTCTCGATGGCGCGCGCCCTGAGCAGCACATGCCAATGCGCTTCGCCGGTCTGGCGGGTGAAGGCGGCGGGCACCGAAAGCAGATTGGCGCCGGCCAGCGCCTCGGCACGGAACAGCTGCGGAAAGCGCAGATCGTAGCAGACGGCAAAGCCGAGCTTCACGCCATTGATTTCGGCGACGACGGCCTCGGTGCCAGGCTCATAGGCGGCGGATTCGCGCCAGCTCTCGCCATTGTCGAGATCGACGTCGAACATGTGGATCTTGTCGTAGGTGGCAATCGTGGCGCCGTCCGGCCCGAACAAAAGGGCGCGGTTGGCAAGCTTGCCGTCGGCGCGCAGAATGGCGGTCGAGCCGATATGCAGGAAGATGCCGAGCTCCTTGGCCAGCCTCCGCGACGTCGAGACGACGATGTCCTTGTCTTCGGAGGTGAAGGAAGCGGCCCGCGCTTGGCTGTCGCGGATCAGCGCGCCGGTCATTTCCGGCGTCTGGACATAGGACGCGCCAAGACCTGCCGCCTCGCGGACCAGCCGTTCCAGATCGACCGCATTGCGCTCCGGGCTGGTTCCCGAACGCATCTGGATCGCCGCTGCCTTGAAAGCACCCCCGGTCTTGAAAGCACCCATCGTCATGTCCTTATCTGGTCGAGCCGTTGGCGAGCAATCCGTCCAGCCGTCCTTCCGCTTCCAATTCGTGGAGATCGTCAGAGCCGCCGACATGCGTATCGCCGATGAATATCTGCGGAAAGGTGGAACGGCCATGGGCCCGGGAAATCATTTCCTGGCGCAGTTCCGGCGAGAAGGAGGCGTCGTGCTCGGTATAGGCGACGCCCTTCCTGTCGAGCAGCCGTTTGGCCGCGGTGCAATAGCCGCACATCATCCGCGTGTAGATCGTCACATCGACCATCGGTCAGCAATCCTGCCTCGTTCTGCTGTCATATAGGCTATATAGGCGCCGATTCGTCGGCCCGAAAGTCCCCCGGCAGCACGCGCGCGAAGGTCAGTACGTCGACCGCGCCGGCACCGCCCTTCTTCAATGCCCTGGCGACCGCGCGGACGGTGGCGCCGGTGGTGTAGACATCATCGATCAACAGCACCCGGCGGCCGGCGATTTCGATCTCCGCCTCATCCGGCACTTTGAATGCGGCGCGAACATTTTCCTCGCGTTCCCGCCGCTCCAGCCCGACTTGCTGGCGCGTGAGTTTGACGCGCTTGATGGCTGATGGCGCGAAAGGCCGCTCCCCGAGCTGCGCCACCGCCCGCGCCAGTTCCGCGGACTGGTTGAACTGCCGTCGGAAGAAACGCCGCCAGTGCAGCGGCACCGGCACGACCACGTCGGCCTCGGCGATGAGTTCGGCACCGGCGCGAAGCATCCAGCGCGCCATCCACGGCGCCAGATCGGTGCGGTCCTGGTATTTCAGCCCTTGCACCATCTGGCGGGCAACGCCGGAATAGGCAACCGCCGCCCGCGCGCGTTCGAACGGCGGCGGGTCGGCTATCGCCTCCGCCGACAGGAAACCCTCACCCATACTGTGGGTGAACGGCGTGCCCATCACCGGGCACCACGGCCGTTCCAGCAGCCTGAGTTTGGGCCAGCAGGCGCCGCACAACACGCCGGGCTGCGAGACATGGCGGCGGCAGCCGGCGCAGACCGGCGGGAACAAGAGGCGCGCCGGCCAGCCCAATGCCTTGCGGGCAATGCTCTTGATCGCAATACGCTTGATCTCTGGCATGGGATCGGCCACGTGGTTGGTCCTCCGCATCACTATATCAGAGAGCGAAGCACAAGGACCTGTCCATTGCAGCCTGTAATCGACACCTCGCTCTGGCTGGCGCGCAAGCGCCGGGCACTGACCCGTCCCATCGCCGGCGCAGATTTCCTCATGCGGCGGGCGGCCGAGGATCTTGCCGACCGGCTCGACGCCGTCGAACGTAGGTTCGGCAAGACGGCCTCATTGTTTTGCCAGACGCCGGCAGCAGCAGAGGTGCTCGCTGAAAGCGGCAAGGTGACGGAAAACGTGCGCGTCGAGGCCGACGCCGCTTTCCTGGCCGGCCAGCCAGGAGTAGTAGCGCCGTTGGAAACCGTGCCATTCGAACCGGAAAGCCTCGACCTCGCAGTCTCGCTGCTGTCGCTGCAGGCGATGAACGACATTCCCGGCATGCTGGTGCAGATCCGCCGGGCGCTGAAGCCGGACGGGCTTTTCCTCGGTGCCTTCGCCGGCACAGGCACGCTTTCCGAGCTGCGCGAAAGCCTGCTTGCCGCCGAGACCGAGCTCTATGGCGGCGCCAGCCCGCGTGTGATCCCGTTCACCGACGTCCGCGACGCCGGCGCGCTGCTGCAGCGCGCCGGCCTGGCACTGCCGGTGGCCGACGTCGAGACGATCACGGTGCGCTACGATTCGCTATTTGGCCTGGTCGCCGACCTGCGCGCCATGGGCGAGACCAGTGCGCTTGTCGACCGCAGCAGGCGGCCGGGCACGCGAGAGCTGTTCGCGCGCGCCGCCGAAATCTATGCGGAGCGGTTTTCGGATGCCGATGGCCGCGTCAGGGCGAGTTTCTCGGTGGTCTGGATGTCAGGCTGGGCGCCCGATGCCTCTCAGCAAAAGCCGCTGAAGCCGGGCTCGGCAAAAATATCGCTGAAGACAATCCTGGAAAACCCCGGCGGCCCCTGAGCGTATCCTTGCGCAAAAGCTAAGCGTATCCATCAAAGCTAAGCGGGTCACTGCGCAAAAGCGTTGGCAAGCCTGCTGCTGTTGTCGCTGAACAGCCACTGAATCGCATCGGCAGCCCGGCCGACACCAGCGACAATGGCAAGCGACAGCACGGCAACGATCAAACCATATTCGATAACTGTCGCGCCCCTCTCGTCTTCTAAAAATCGTTGCAGCAAGATTTTCATGGGCGCCCATCCCTCTTGCCCGAACCTAGCGCCGACCCGTTAAGAAAGGTTAACGCGACAGGCTTAACGCGCGGTGAACCAGCCGCATTCCAGGAAACATCCGAATCCTAGATATTTGTTGAGGAGTCAGCAGTCGCCGCTGCTTCTGCCATCGGCCCGTATAACGCAGACCGAACTGGGCAGCGGCTGCAGCACGCTCTTGCGTAGCGTATAGCTATCGCGCTGGCCGATCGAGCCGGTGCTCATCGTATCAAGCCCATCGCGGGCAAACTGCGAGCGGGTCCGGCTGTCGAGGTAGGGCGTCGCGATCAAGGCCAGAGCCACCGCGGCCGAGCCGAACAAGAGGGCGATGCGCAATATTCCCATGCCGGCATTGGCGGCGCCAGGAAGGCGGTCGGCCCAAGGCGAGTCCCAGTCCTTGTCGAGGCTCATGCACATCGCTCCCAGCGGTGGAATCGGCGTAACCGCTTTGCGTCAATTTTTCACGACCAGATAAATCTTTCATTAATGCTGCCGATATCGCGTTGAGGAGTTGCCCGGTTTACGGCAGGTCGGCCGTTAGAGCAGATCGATGAGGAACTGGATCAGCGGGGCATCGGCCGGCGGCATTGGAAAATCGCGCATCTGGCGCGGCCGTACCCATTTCAGCACCTGGCCTTCCTTCGGCTGGGCAATGCCGCGGAAGCGACGGCAGACGAACAGCGGCATCAGGAGGTGAAAATCGTCGTAGGAATGGCTGGCGAAGGTGAGCGGCGCCAGGCAAGGGATATCGGTCTCGATGCCGATCTCCTCGTACAATTCGCGGATCAGGCATTGTTCCGGCGTCTCGCCGGGCTCGACCTTGCCGCCCGGAAACTCCCACAGGCCGGCGAGTTGCTTACCTTCGGGCCGCTGCGCCAAGAGGACGCGCCCGTCGGCATCGACCAGCGCGCAGGCGGCGACCAGGAGCAGGCGTTTGCCGACCGTATCCAAGCCGCTCATGCGCCTTGTGGCCGGCGATAGTGATAGCGATAGACTTCGTCGAATCCGAGCGAACGGTAGAGCGCCAGCGCCGGCGCGTTGTCCGCCTCGACCTGCAGCCAGGCTTCCCGCGCCCCGCGCAGCCGCGCCCATTTCAGCGCCGACCGGATGAGATGGCGGCCATGGCCCTGGTTGCGCACCGATCTGTCGGTGGCAATCTCGAACAGGCCGGCAAGATCGCCGTCATGTACGCAGATCAACGTTGCCAGCGGCTCGCTGCCGGCCTCCAGCGCAAACAGTCCGGCCTCCGGCTGGATGGCGCCGATGATCTCCGACAGGCCCGGCCGCAGCGACACATCAGAACCGCTTACCTTGAGCGCCGCACCGATGAAACGGCTGATGTCCTTCAACGGAATCTGGTCCATGGCATCGTCGAGCGCGGCGTCGGGCAGCGGCAGCCGCATGACCAGCGACTCCGCGAACGTGCTCCAGCCTTCGCTGTCGAGGTACTTTGAAAGATCAGGCCCCGACAGCGGTGAGATGCGAAAGGTCAGCGGCCTGCCATAAGCGTCGAAGCGGCGGCTGGCGCGACCGATGCGCTCGGCAATGTGCTGGATGTCGCCCGGATCGAGCGGATTGACCGAGTTCAGCCGCTTGGCCGGGTGGCCGGCCGTCAGCCGAACCACCCAGGTGCCGTCATAATGGACGGCGGCCGCCGGCCAGGCGCGAAAGCCGGCCGCCTCATAGCGGCGCACGATCGCCAACACGCTTGCCGGATGTCTGGAAGCCAACGCCATCAGCTCCGATAATCGCCGTTTATGGCGACATATTCCTTGGTGAGATCGCAGGTCCACACCGTCGCCTTGCCGCGGCCGATGCCGATATCGGCGCGGATGCGTATCTCGTCGCGCTTCATATACGCCGAAGTCGCCTCCTCGGAATAGGCGGCGTCGCGCTCGCCCTGATAGGCCAGGCGGTTGTCGCCGAACCAGATCGACAGAAGGTCGCGGTCGGCCGGCTCGCCGGCCTTGCCGACGGCCATGACGACGCGGCCCCAATTGGCGTCCTCGCCGGCGACCGCCGTCTTGACCAGCGGCGAATTGGCGATCGACAGCGCGATGCGCTTGGCCGAGCGGGCCGATTTGGCCCCGGTGACGGTGACCTCGACCTGCTTGCGGGCGCCCTCGCCGTCGCGCACCACCTGCAGTGCCAGCGATTTCAGCACCTTGCCTAGGGCACGGCGGAAGGCGCCGAGGCGCGCATCCTTGGGGTCGGAAATTGCTGGCGCGCCGCGCCTGGCGGCAGCACCCGTGGCGAACATCAGCAGCGTGTCGCTGGTCGAGGTGTCACTGTCGACGGTAACCGCGTTGAAGGTCTTGGCCGTGCCGCGCGACAAGAGATCCTGCAGCACGGGTGCTGCGATCGGCGCGTCGGTGGCGACGAAGGAAAGCATCGTCGCCATATCGGGCGCGATCATGCCGGCACCCTTGGCGATACCGTTGATGGTGACGTCGGCATCGCCGAGCTTGACCGTCACGGTCGCCAGTTTGGGATAGGTGTCGGTGGTCATGATCGCCTTAGCGGCTTCGGTCCACAATTCCGGCTTGCCGTCCTTGACCAGCCCGGCAAGCAGATGGCTGAACTTGCCGGCGTCGAGCGGTTCGCCGATCACGCCGGTCGAGGCCAGGAACACCTCGCCCGCTGTGCAGCCGGCCGCCTTCGCCGCCACCTCGCCCGTGAGTGCCGTCGAGGCGCGGCCCTTCTGACCGGTAAAGGCATTGGCATTGCCGGAATTGACCACCAGCACGCGTGCCTTGCCAGCCACGAGGTTCTGCCGGCAGAAATCGACCGGCGCCGACGGGCATTTCGACCTGGTGAACACGCCGCCGACGGTGGTGCCGGCGTCGAACACCATGGCCAGCAAGTCGGTGCGGTTCTTGTATTTTATGCCGGCCTCGGCGGTGGCGATGCGCACGCCCTCGATCACCGGCATCTTGGGATATTTCTTCGGCGCGAGCGGCGAAACCTGTGCGGACATGGAAGACCCCGGGCGGGAAAAATCGAGAAAGGAACGCCGGTTTGCCCGATAGCACGCGCCGGCGCAAGGCGTTTTCACAGCCGTTATGGATACCGGAAGCCTGACGCCGCCTCATGCGGCAAGCAGGCTGTTGCAAATTTGTTGGCGTCGCTGCGACCGGTAGCGCTATGATCCTGCCCCATGGGCAGGCTTGTGGTCTTGGCACTGGCGTTTCTGGGCTTTCTGCTGCTGCGCGCCGATGCGCAGACGGCGCGGCGCGTGGCGCTTGTGGTCGGCAACGGCAGCTACGCCGAAGCCGGCACGCTGGCCAATCCCGTCAACGATGCGCTCGACATCGCCGACAAGCTGCGCGCCATCGGTTTCGAGGTGATCGAAGGCAACGATCTCGGCAAGCGCGAGCTCGAACGCAAGATCGGCGAATTCTCAGATGCGCTGCAAGGTGCCGGTGCCGGGTTGTTCTACTATGCCGGCCACGGCCTGCAGGTCGACGGGCGCAACTTCATCGTGCCGGTCGACGCCCGGTTGGACATGCCGGTCAAGCTGCAACTCGAGGCGGTGCCGATCGACGAGGTTCTCGACATCATGGAGCAGCAGACCAAGGTCAGCCTGGTCTTCCTCGATGCCTGCCGCAACAACCCGTTTGCCCGAAGTCTCAGCCACAGCGCCACGACGCGCTCGGCGACGGCTCTCGCCGGCCTTGCCCAGTTCGAGTCGACACGCGGCTCCTTCATCGCCTTCTCGACGGCGCCCGGCGCTGTGGCAATAGACGGGACGGGGCGCAACTCGCCCTTCGCCGCGGCGCTTTTGCGGCACATGGCCGAGCCCGGACAAAGCATCAACGACATGATGATTGCGGTGCGCCGCGACGTCATTTCCGCAACGCGCGAGTCGCAGCGTCCCTGGGAGCAGGGGTCGCTGCTCGAGCGTTTCGAATTCGTTCCGGGCGGAGACACTGCCCAGCAACCGAAACCGGCCGTCAGCCCGGCTCCCGCGTCGCAGGTGGCTGCGCTCGGACGCTCCGTCGGCGACGAGGGTGCCATCGAAAAATTCTTGCGCGAAAACTATCTGGCGCCTGATGCCAGGAGCATGCGCGAAACCGTCAAGCGGCTCTACGGTTCGTCGGCCACCATCTACGGCACGCGTTACGACAGCGAGGCCATCGTCAAGGTCAAGACCAACTGGTTCGCGCAATGGGCGTCGTGGTCGTTCGGTCTCGAGCCCAGCAGCCTCGAGGTGACGCCGCACGGTAAGGATCGTGCCGACGTGGTTTTCGCCATGAGCTACGACTATGTGCCAAAAAACAAATCGGCGCAGCGCCTGACCGGCAAGGCGCGGGTGACGCTGGAACTCGTTCTGGCCGACGGCGAATGGCGCGTTGCATCGGAAACGTCGCAAGCGCTGGAATGAACATCACCGGACGGTCGGGTTGAGGAAGCCACGAAACATCCGCTGCACGCCAGGAATCAGTCCCCAGATCATGATCGAGACCATCAGCGGCGCAATGACCAGCGTGCGCTGCCAGATCTGCCATTCCTGCGTCAGCGGAAAAACCACGTACAGAATGGCAGTGATCAGCGGATAGACGCCGAGCAGCACCAGCAGGGGCGAGGCGCAGGCGCGAAAAGCGGGTCACGACGGCCGAAGTCATTGCTGCCTCTCCTTATCGTTACGGAACGTTTCGTTTCATATAAAACGGATCGTTCCGTTTCGTCAGGAGTTGTATATGATGGCTGCTGAAATCGCGGGCAAGGACAAAGAAATGGGCGAGACCACCAATCCTGGGCGCAGGTCAGCCGGCGCACGGCGCAGCCCCGAAAGCGCCGATGCCATTCTCGATGCCGCCGAGGCGGTGCTGGTCGAGACCGGCTATTCCGGCTTCTCGATCGAGGCCGTGGCGCGCCGCGCACGTGCCGGAAAACCGACGATCTATCGCTGGTGGCCAAGCAAGGCCGCCTTGCTGCTCGACGTTTACCAGCGGCAAAAGCGCGTCGACAATCCCGATACCGGGAACCTTGCGGAGGATCTTGTCGGCTTCCTGAAGAGCTTGTTCGCGCATTGGCGCGACACATCGTCGGGCAGCGTGTTCAGATCGCTGATCGCCGAGGCGCAGTCGGACGAAAAAGCCGCCGCCGCCCTTGCCGAATACGCGAGAGGGCGTCGCATCCACACCGGCCAGATGGTCGAACGCGCCAAGGCAAGGGGAGAGGTGGTAGCCGGTGTCGATGCCACTGTCGTCGCCGACTTGATTGCCTCGTTTGCCTGGGCGCACCTTCTGACAGACCGCCTGGACGAGGACGAGGCGATCTTACGCAGGGCGGTCGGCTATGTCTTGAAAGGCATCGTCGCTGACGATGCCGGCGACGCCACGGCGATCCGGCGGCGGCGTCGACGCATCCTCGCTCGCCCTACCAAATAGAAGCGACAGGGCGGCAGCGCGCCCTGTCGTTGCCCAATCTGGCTTATTTGGCGCTTTCCAGCGCGTCGACCGTCTTCTTCAGGTTCGCATCGGGGATGTCGACCTTGGCGTTGGCACGCAGCGACTTGACCAGCGCGAAATACTTGTCGCGGATGACCGCCTGGCGCGCCTGGTCCTTGACCTGGTCGAACGCCGGCGGCTGCTTGGTGCGCTTGTCCTCAACCTTGATGACATGCCAGCCGAACTGCGACTGCACCGGCTGCTCGGTGTATTTGCCGACCGCCAGCGCAAACGCCGCCTTGTCGAACTCCGGCACCATCTGGCCAGGTCCGAACCAGCCGAGATCGCCGCCGCTGGTCTTGCCGCTCGGATCGCTGGTGTGCTCGTTGGCGAGTTTCTGGAAGTCGGCGCCGCCGTCGAGCTGCTTGATGATGGCGTCGGCCTCTTCCTTCGTCTTCACGAGGATGTGACGGGCGTGCACCTCGTTGGTGGGCGGCGTGTTGGCGATTTCCTGGTCGTAGCGGGCGCGGACCTCGGCATCGGTAACCTTGTCGATGACGCCCTTCTCGACCATTTCGCCATGCAGCGCGCGCTGCTGCAGGAAGGCCATGCGGCGCTGGAAGTCGGGATCCTTGTCGAGGCCGGTGGTCACCGCCTGAGCCGCCATGACGCGGATTTCGATCGCCGCCGACAGTGCCGCGGCGCGACGCTGCTCGGGCGGAAGCTGCGCGAACTGCTGCGACAGTTCGCCCTCGGCAAGCCCAAGGTCTGCCTCGGTCAGCGTCTGGCCGTTGATGGTGGCGACCACGGCGTTCGGATCGACCGGCTTGGCCGCCGGGGCGGGTGCTGCCGGCTGGGCAGGGGCGGCTTCCTGTGCCATCAGCGGCGACAGCGAGAGGGCCGACAGGCCGAATGCCAGACCGAGGCTGGCGAGCGACGCACGGCGGAACAACAAGGACATTACGATTATCTCCAAAGCGGGGTAGCTAGAGCGGAATGGCTTCCAGACCAGCAGGATTGTGGCGGAATTTGGCGCGGTCGACAGGGCGAGCGCGGCGTTGACATCGAATGAGCCCCCTCTTATCTGTCCAACGACTTTGCGTCCAGAACCGTTTTCCGGGCGCTTTTTGCGTTTGTCCGCGTTCACGTGGATTTGATGGGGCCAGCCGGCGCCCGTCGCAACGACTTGGAATGCTATCGAAAGGGCCATTGGATGGTCAGTCTCGGCGGTCTCGCCCGTAAGGTTTTCGGCTCCTCCAACGATCGTCGGGTCAAATCGACCCGGCCCCGCGTCGAGGCGATCAATGCCATTGAAAACGAGATGCGGGCGCTCTCCGACGCCGAGCTTCAGGCCCGCACCGACAAATTCCGCCAGGACATCGCCAACGGCGCCAGCCTCGACGACCTTCTGGTCCCGGCCTTCGCTACCGTGCGCGAGGCCGCCCGCCGCGTGCTCGGCATGCGCCCGTTCGACGTGCAGCTGATCGGCGGCATGGTGCTGCACAATGGTGGTATTGCCGAGATGCGGACCGGTGAAGGCAAGACGCTGGTGGCGACGCTGCCGGTCTATCTCAACGCGCTCGCCGGCAATGGCGTCCATGTCGTCACCGTCAACGATTATCTGGCCACGCGCGACTCCGAATGGATGGGCCGCGTCTACAAATTCCTCGGCCTTAAGGTCGGCGTCATCGTCCATGGCCTGTCCGACGAGGAGCGCCGGGTCGCCTACGCCGCCGACGTCACCTACGCCACAAACAACGAGCTCGGCTTCGACTATCTGCGCGACAACATGAAATACGAGCGCGCCCAGATGGTGCAGCGCGGTCACAGCTACGCCATCGTCGACGAGGTCGATTCCATCCTGGTCGACGAAGCGCGCACGCCGCTGATCATTTCCGGTCCGCTCGAGGACCGTTCGGAAATGTACAACACCATCGACACCTTCATCGTCCAGCTGCAGCCGCAGGACTACGAGATCGACGAGAAGCAGAAGACCTCGATCTTCACCGAGGAAGGCACCGAGAAGCTGGAGAACATGCTGCGCGATGCCGGTCTGCTCAAGGGCGAGTCGCTCTATGATGTCGAGAACGTCGCCATCGTCCACCACGTCAACAACGCACTGAAGGCGCACCGGCTGTTCCAGAGGGACAAGGACTATATCGTGCGCAACGGCGAGATCGTCATCATCGACGAGTTCACCGGCCGCATGATGCCCGGCCGCCGCTATTCGGAAGGCCTCCACCAAGCGCTCGAAGCCAAGGAGCATGTGGCGATCCAGCCGGAGAACCAGACGCTCGCCTCAGTCACCTTCCAGAACTATTTCCGCCTCTACAAGAAGCTCGCCGGCATGACTGGCACGGCGCTGACCGAGGCCGAGGAATTCGCCAACATCTACAATCTCGACGTCACCGAAATCCCGACCAACCTGCCGGTCATCCGCATTGACGAAGACGACGAGGTCTACCGGACGGTCGAGGAGAAATACAAGGCGATCGTCAAGGAGATCAAGGAAGCCCGCGCCAAGGGCCAGCCGACCCTGGTCGGCACGACTTCCATCGAGAAATCCGAGCAACTGGCCGAGCGCCTACGCAAGGAAGGTTTCAAGGATTTCGAGGTGCTGAACGCCCGCCACCACGAGCGCGAGGCGGCGATCGTCGCCCAGGCCGGCAAACCCGGCGCCATCACCATCGCCACCAACATGGCCGGCCGCGGCACCGACATCCAGCTCGGCGGCAATGCCGACATGCGCATCGCCGACGAGCTTGGCGACATGCCGGCCGGCCCCGAGCGCGAGGCCCGGGAAAAGCAAATCCGCGACGACATCGCCCGGCTGAAGGAAAAGGCGCTTGCCGCCGGCGGCCTCTACGTGCTGGCCACCGAACGCCATGAATCGCGCCGCATCGACAACCAGTTGCGCGGCCGCTCAGGCCGTCAGGGCGATCCCGGGCGGTCAAAGTTCTTCCTGTCGCTGCAGGACGATCTGATGCGCATCTTCGGTTCCGAGCGCATGGACGGCATGCTGCAGAAGCTCGGCCTCAAGGAAGACGAGGCGATCATCCATCCCTGGATCAACAAGGCGCTGGAAAAGGCGCAGAAGAAGGTCGAGGCGCGCAACTTCGACATCCGCAAGAACCTGTTGAAATATGACGACGTCTCCAACGACCAGCGCAAGGTGGTGTTCGAGCAGCGCCTCGAATTGATGGACGGCGAAGGCTTATCCGAGACCATCACCGAGATGCGCGAAGGCGTCATCGAGGAGATCGTCGCCAAGAACATTCCCGAAAACGCCTATGCCGAGCAGTGGAACGTCGCCGGCCTCAAGGCCGAGATCGCCGAATTCCTCAACCTCGACCTGCCGGTCGAAGACTGGGTCAAGGAAGAAGGCATTGCCGAGGACGACATCCGCGAGCGCATCAGCCAGGCCGCCGACGCCGCCGCCAAGGAGCGCGCCGAGCGCTTCGGCCCCGACGTGATGACCTATGTCGAGCGCTCCGTGGTGCTGCAGACGCTCGACCATCTGTGGCGCGAGCACATCGTCAATCTCGACCATCTGCGCTCGGTCGTCGGCTTCCGCGGCTACGCCCAGCGCGATCCGCTGCAGGAGTACAAGAGCGAGGCGTTCGAGCTGTTCCAGGCGATGCTGGGCAATCTGCGCCAGGCCGTCACGGCGCAGCTGATGCGCGTCGAACTGGTCCGCCAGGCGGCGGAAGCGCCACCGCCAGAGGCGCCCGACATGTTCGGCAGCCATATCGACGGCTCGACCGGCGAGGACGATTTCGAAGGCGGCGAGACGGCCGTCCTGGTCCGCCAGGAGACCAACGCCATCGTCGCCCCCGAAAACCGCGACCCGAAGAACCCGGCGACCTGGGGCAAGATCGGCCGCAACGAAACCTGCCCCTGTGGGTCAGGGAAAAAGTACAAGCATTGCCACGGGGCGTTTGCGTAAGGCATTGCTTTCCTTCGCCCCGTTCACGGGGAGAAGGTGCCCGAAGGGCGGATGAGGGGTAGCGGAGGCGTTGGCAATTAGCCAATCTCCCCACCTGAGGGGGAGATGGCCGGCAGGCCAGAGGGGGCGCTGTCCCGCGGGACCGCTCAGTTCAGTCAAAAACTAAATTCGCAAAATCAAATCGCCCATGCTGCAGAAGACGGTTCGCCCCGTCATCATACAATAATCGCATCCACAGATCCTCGCCGTGGCGTGTGGCCCAGAACACCTTGCCATAAGCTTGATGGTCGACTCGCGACTTCATTAGGTTGCGGTCGGCCTGCAGTCTACCTGTTTCCCCATCGTCCTTTATCTCAATCAACGCAATTCCGTCTGGCTTAGATCGGCGGGCTATTCCGACGGCAAAGTCGGGAAAAAAGTTATGGCCGTCAGGCAGCACAAGTTTTACAGCCCATCTCGTATTTTCCACGCATCGTAGCCACCATAATATAGTCCCGCTTTCGTCGGAATCGAGAAACCGGGCAAACGCTGCCTCCGGCCCGTTCATAGCCGATTGAAAAATACCATAGGCGCCCTTGCGGGCAGGTTCGCGCCCCGCTTCATCGAAATGCATTGTTGGAACTGCGTCGCCAGGCACTACGGTCAAATGTTGGCGTTGCGCCGCGCGTACTGCCTCGCGCATCGCGCTCTCGTTTTCCAGAGCGGCAAGATCGACCGCACGCCTCAGCGTTTTCTCATCCGCTTCAATGGCCCTGTGTTCGGCTGCATTGGCAAGCGCGCTTAGGATGGCCCGCTTAAGATCACGCGGGTCAATCTGATCATTAAAGGAAAAAGCACGTTGGGCCAAATCGGCCGCCCGTGCTGCAGAGATCGGCACGGCAAGATTTTCGGTTTCCCTGCGTCCTTTGAACAATTCTCGTAGTGACAAACTGCCACTCATATTTCTGTTGACCAAATAGTCAGTCAGATTAATGCGGGCAACGAACTCCCGCGCCACCAGATCGGAAAAGCCGGCGCCGATCTCGTGCATCTGAGGCAATTGTTCTCGCAACAGACACGCCGGCACGCCGAGTTCGGAGCGCAGCTTATAGCCTATAGCTTTTGTGGCTCGCACTGGCTCTGATCTGCGGTCCGGTGCGGGCACAAACGGCAAGTCGCCGAAAAGGTCTCGCTCCCCTCCCGCTTCGGCCGCTTGCAGAACCCGCTCCTGAAAGTCGGCCGGTTGGTCGTATATCGTGTCCTTCAGCACGCCTTGGCCGACGAGTTCCTCGATGCGCCGAAGCCGCTCAGTGGTCGGAAGCTGCTGACGCGCCGCCCCAACGACGCGAATGTCTTGGAACACGGGCGCGCCGGAGCCGAACTGCACGACATTCAAATGATCGGTCACCATGTCAATCGACTGACGCACCGCTTTCAATTCGGCGACAGCTTCGTCAAGGCCGCCCTGCAATTGAGGATCGGTCAAGATAACGTAGCCGTTGTCGAGCAAATCGCTCGTCTTGTGCAGATGCCGCACTGCTGGATGAACCCGCATAATGCGGCCGACGATCTGCAATCCGAACTCGATGCCGCGATTCGGCCTCACCGAAACCAACGTCCAAGCCCGCGGTGCATCGAATCCGGTGGCAACGGCAACCTTGAAAATCAACACCTCGACATTCGGATCGTACGCCAACGCATGAAAATCCGGGTCGGGCTTGCCTGATGTATGCGCGCGGATAGCGGTCGATGGCACGCCGAGTTGCTCAAGTTTTTCGCGTACGCGCACAACTGGGTCGGGTTCGCCCTTCTTCTGGTCTTCGACCTGCACCAGCATCAGCGGCGTTACCGCAATGTCGCGCGCGCTCAAATCCTGCCGCACTCGGCAATGCTGACGCCAGCCCGCCTTCAGCGCTGCTTGTTCGGGATCGATCAATTTTTCGTCGGTTTCGGCAAAACGAACAATGCCGAGATAGAGCCCAACCTTGTTCAATCCCGCGTCGACAACATCTTGGCGGGCGATCACCACCCGGCTTTCGACCCGAATGCCAGCTTCCCTTTCGAATGCTTCCAACTTAGCGTCGTTAGGTGTTGCGGTCGCGAGTATCGCAGCGTCGGGCTTGAGCACGTCAAGATAGAACGATGCGGCAGCTTTGGCCGACGTTCCAAAGTTCAGGTGTGCTTCGTCAATGACGAGGCCGATAGAGAAATCCTTGTCGCGGAGATCTGCGATCAGATCGTCGATCGAGGGTGCGTCCTCTGCACGCCGGCGTACCTTGCGAGCATCGGCATTGTTCGCTGCAACCGTCGCCCAAGTCTGGATAAACACGTCGCCATCGCGTGTTCCGCCTGATACTCGGTCGCTAGCGATTTCGCGAAGTCGAAGCGACGGGCACTGCGCTGAAAGCGCATCCTTCGTCTGTTCGACAAGACCTGAAAACGGGGTGAACCAGAACCAGACAAATTTGCCGAGCACCGCACCGCGCAGGGATTCCAAAGTACGACCAAGGATCAGCGTCTTGCCAGACGCCGTCGGAGCTTCGAGCAACATGACGCCGACCTGGCGCGCGATTGCTTCTCGATTGTGCGGTTCGGTCGCCTGCAATCCGGCGATGTGCTTGACTGTATCTCTCAGCGCGCTGCAGGCGAGCGATTGATACCCGGCGAGCGAATGCAACCGGATCGTTTCGGCGACGTCGATTGATGCGGCCTCGGCATTCACTGCTGGAATCTCTGCTTTAGCGTATCATGAACAGATCGAACCTCAGTCGCCTCGCCGAGAGTCCAGTCACGTAGCGCGCCCGGCGCCCAAACATAGACGAAGGTGGACTGTCCCGGGCCAAGACTTTCGATGTAGCCGCGCAAACGCTCATCCGGTCGATCCGAAAACACCAGAGTCACGTCGTCACTATCGTGAGCATTGAACGGTAGCGTCTCGTCATAGACGGTGAGAGATAAACCGTGGATAGCCTCCAGTGCCGACCACACTTCTTGCGGTGTTAGGTCGTAGTCGAGGTCAGAAAAATCGATCTCTCGCGTAACGAGATAAGCAAACCCGGCGGAAAGCTCGGCATATTTACCGTCATCCGTGCGGTTCAGTCCACGAATACGCCCGGCGGTGACGTCGCGGCAAAGATTCTTGTCTGGTTCGGCTTCGGTTCGCTCCGTGGACGACACCATAATGAAGCGCCTGTCGCCCCCATCCTCGGCATTAAGCTCCATGACCGCTTGCGCTGTGGTCGCCGAACCGGCGAAAAAATCGAGGACAATATCCGCGAGACCCGTCGACTGCCGTATCAATTCGCGAATAAGAGATACCGGCTTGGCATAGTTGAAAGCCTTTTCGCCGAATACATCTTTGATAACCTTCGCCCCTTCGTCGTTAGTTCCAGAGACAATTGCGTTTACACCAGCTTCGATCGTATCGATTTCGGACCGTGGCGTAATCCACGACGATAGCGGTTGGGTTGGACTGCGAAGATCCTTCTTGTAACGTTTGAACCGCGGCGTACCAAAACCAACTTTCTTGCCAACCCAGAAATCGAGATCAGGTAGTTCTTCCCGCAACATCGGCGATCGGCCACTTTTGGGGACATCGCCAACGCGTATAGCAGACAACAGTTCTTCTTTGGAACTCCAGACCACAACCTTCTCGTTTGGCGGGAAGCGAATTCGGCGATCGGCGATCCAATCTTCCATAAATCGAGTTTTTATTTTTGTATTTTCACCAGAAAGTGCTCTGGATGCATACCTCCAAACGGAATCAGGGTTGCAAGGATACCATATCTCTGTTTCCGGATTCTGAATGGGGAAAAAACCCTTGCCTGCCCTTTTGTCCAAATATCCAACGTTGACGGTCAAATCTCCGCTTGTCCAATCGCCGTGAGGATCATTGTCTGGGTTCGAATACATATCAATGTCTTACTGTTTCCGCCAAACCGGAAATCACTACGACCATATACTAGAATATACTCATGATTGTCAGATAGAAACGCTTCACGTCCTTCATTTCCACCGGTTCTGGTCCTCCAAACAAGACTTCCAACCCGCATCCCTGGCAATGCTTCATCCAATAGCATTTCGAGCTTTGCGCGCTGCTCATCATTAATAGAAACCAACAGTACCCCGTCGTCCGCAAGCAAGTCTCGCGCAAGTGACAGACGACGATAGAGAAACTCTAACCATGTAGAATGCCGATAGCGATCGGACGGATCCATATAGTGGTCATTATAGACCCAATCCTTGTTGCCCGTGTTGTAAGGCGGGTCGATATAGATGCATTTGACGCGCCCGGCATAGGCCATGCGCAACCACCGCAACGCATCGAAATTATCGCCTTCGATAACGAGGTTTTCCCACGGTGCCGGACGCTCGCAGAGTGCCAGATCAAGCGTCGCGACGACGAAATTCTCGTCGATCGCCTGGTCGGCCTCGATCTCATCGCGTTCCCAGACCAGGCCGAATTTGCGTTCACGGTCCCGCTTCTCGAGGATGCGGACAAGCTGCTCGCGGCTTAGTTCGTCATATTTTCCCGCCATGCACCACGCCGCTCTCAATTTTTTTGAGTCTTGTTGTTCTTGTCCGATTGATGGCAATGAGGCAAGGGCGAAGGGTGCGCGGCTTAGTGTTCGATGTGGATAGGATGCTCCGATCCGTCGCACTTTGGCTTCAGCAGAATTGTCCTCACCTCTCGCCAAGGAGCAGGCGTGAGGCAGCGCAAGGCCTTTCATAAGCCAGCGCCGCGCCTCATCCGCCTGCCGGCAGCTTCTCCCCGTATAGAGACGGGGCGAAGGAAAGCCCACCCAACCGTTTCTTAATGTGTCTCCGCTACACCCAGCCCCTGTAAATTGGCGGAAAACGGAGAGTATTGGGTGCGCTTTTCCGCGGCGACGACAGCCGGGCGGTTCCTGCCGCAGCGCCTTGCGCTGCGCATAAGGCCGCTGCTTGGCCTGATCGATGCCGTGCTGTTCACCGCCGGCGAGCGCGGCGAAGCCGGCCGCATGTCGCTGATCGCCTTTTCGGTCCGCATCGTCAGCGCCGTCATCGCCTTCGTCAGCCAGGTCCTGATGGCGCGCTGGATGGGCTCGTTCGAGTACGGCATTTTCGTCCTCGTCTGGGTGACGATGGTCATCGTCGGCAATCTCGCCTGCCTCGGCTTCCACACCTCGGTTATCCGCTTCATCCCCGAATATCGCGCGCGCGGCATGCTGGCCGAATTGCGCGGCATTGTGCGGGCCAGCCGGCTGTTCGTGCTGGTTGCCTCGACTGCGATCGCCGGCCTCGGGGCGCTCGCCGTCTGGCTGCTGTCGCCCTTTATCGAAGACTATTACGTCGTGCCGTTCATCCTCGGCATCATCTGCCTGCCGATGATCGCCATGTCCGACCTTCTGCAAGGGCTGGCGCGGGCCAATTCCTGGGCGCTGTTTGCGCTGTCGCCGACCTTTCTGGTGCGGCCGCTGCTGATCTTGGCCTTCATGGCGCTGATGCTGCTGGTGGGCTACGCGCCCGACGCCAGGACGGCGATCTTCGCCGCCATCGCCGCCACCTACGCCACCACACTCGGTCAGCTCATCGGCGTGACGTCACGCATGGACAGAAGGATCCCGGCCGGGCCGATGAAATTGCATTTCGGCCAATGGTTCATCGTCTCGCTGCCGATCTTCCTGGTCGAGAGCTTTTTCTTCCTGCTCACCAATGCCGACGTGCTGATGGTCGGCGCCTACCTCGATCCCAACGACGTCGCTGTCTATTTCGCCACGGTCAAGACGCTGGCGCTGGTGCATTTCGTCTATTTCGCGGTCAAGGCCGGCGTCGCCCAGCGCTATGCCCAGTTCACCCATGGCGAGCCGCAAAAGCTCGCCGCCTTTGCCCGCGAGACGGTGTCGTGGACCTTCTGGCCGTCGCTGGCGATGGCGCTGCTGGTGCTGGCACTGGGCGAGCCGATGCTGACCTTGTTCGGCCCCGAATTTTCCGCCGGCTATCCGCTGCTGTTCCTGCTGGTGTTCGGCGTCGTCGCGCGGGCCGCCGTCGGCCCTTGCGAAAGCCTGCTCACCATGAGCGGCAACCAGAACATCTGTGCCGCCGTCTACGCCCTGACGCTGGCCTTCAACATCGCGCTGAGCGTCGTGCTGATCCCGCTCTTCGGCCTGTGGGGCGCGGCGATGGCCACCGTCTTCGCGATGATCTTCGAGGCCGGCGCGCTGTCCTTCACGGTCTGGCGCAAGCTCGGCATCGTCATGGTCATTTTCGTATCAGCCAAAGGAGCCGCCTGATGGCTGCCGTCCCCCTGCTCGAGGAAACCAGCGGCGGCCCGGCCGGCGCCATGGTGTCCGGTCTTGCCGGGCTCGCCCGCGAGGCCGATCCCGCCCATATCGAGATCCTCGCCAACCACCGGCCCGAGCGCAAGCTCGCCATCTATCCAGCCTCCGCCGGCTTCGACCTGGTCGAGGAGCTCGACTATCTCTGCACCCGCACAATCGAGCCCAACGTCTTCTTCAACCCGCGCTTCCTGGCGCCGGCCATGCCCAGGCTGGAGGACCGTGAGGTGCGGCTGGCCGTCATCCGCGACGGCGACCAGTACCGCAACCGGCTGCGCCTGCTGGTGCCGTTCTCGGTCGAGCGGCCGGCGGTGCCGCTCGGGATTCCAGTCATGCGCACCTGGTCGAGCCCGTTCGGCCCGATCGGCACGCCGCTGGTCGACCGCGACGATCCGATCGGCGTGATCGAGGATTTCTTCTCGATGCTGTCGCGGCCGCACCTCAAGCTGCCGAAAGTCTTCGTGCTGCCCGACATAAGGCTGGACGGCCCGGTGGCCAGCCTGCTCGCCAGCGTCGCCGAAACGCGCGGCCTGACGCTGGTCACCACCGGCAAGGCCGACCGCCCGGTGCTCGAAAGCGCGCTCGACGGCGAGGAATATCTGAAAGCTTCGCTGCGCGCCCACCATTATCGCGAGTTCCGCCGCCTGAAGCGCCGCCTCGCCGACCTCGGCCGGCTGGAGCATGTGGTGGCGCGCGGGCCGGACGAGATCCGCCATGCCATCGAAAATTTCCTGACATTGGAGGCCGCTGGCTGGAAAGGCCGCGAGCGCACCGCCATGGCCATCGACCGCTACCGCGCCGCCTTCGCCCGCGAGGCGGTGCACCGGCTGGCCGAGCAGGAT
Source organism: Mesorhizobium sp. M0340 (assembly GCF_040321535.1). NCBI lineage: Bacteria > Pseudomonadati > Pseudomonadota > Alphaproteobacteria > Hyphomicrobiales > Phyllobacteriaceae > Mesorhizobium > Mesorhizobium sp. M0340. The sequence continues at coordinate 21,796 of NZ_JAMYRR010000022.1, forward strand.
CTTTGCCGTATCCATTCGCTGACGCTCGACGGCCGCACCATCGCCTGCCTGGTCGTCTTCGTCGAGGCCGGCGTCGGCTATACCTGGAAGACCGCCTATGACGAAACGCTCGCTGCCTATTCGCCAGGCACGCTGCTGATGATCGAGGTGACCAGGCAGCATCTCGACGACCCCAACATCATGATGACCGATTCCTGCGCCGTGCCCGACCATCCGGTGATGAGCCGGCTGTGGACGGAGCGCAGGCCGATGGGCACGCTGGTGATCGGTCTGACGCCGGATGCCGACCGCCCTGCCCGCCAGGCGGCATCGCAGCTTCACCTCTACCGCGAGACCCGCAACATGGCCCGCCTGCTGCGCAACCGGATGAAGAGCTTGCTGCGGCGGCGGTAGACTTGGGGGTCCTGCTGGGGCCTAGTTCCTCGACACGGTGATTTTGACAGGTCGGGCCAATCAGCAGCGAACGTCGATAATTAACGTCAAGAATTCCTGTCAGCGGCAAATCGCAAACCTTCGAGATTAGCCGAGACATCCCTCCCTTCGTCATCCCAGGGCGGAGCAAGGAGCGAAGCGACGCGGCGCAGACCCTGGGATCCATGCCGTTACCTGGCGGCAGTGCTCCGGCGGACGAGAACCGAACGCTACCACGCCGTTTCCGCGAAAGAGCTCGAACCCAGAGTCTACGCGACGTCGCTTCGCTCCGGCGCAGACCCCGGGATGACGAAGGAAGCCGGTCGGCAGCAACCGTCGACAGTCCCTTTCAGACTCAGTCGCAGAACCAAATCCTCTGTGCCGACGACCTAGGTCGTCAGGGTTAATTCTCCCAATCACCGGAAGGGACTAGCATCAACGCAGTCCCAACAGGGATGAGGCGATCAATTTCGGCCGCGCGTCCAGCATCATTGCCGCCTCGGTCCTGCACGGCCAGAAGAAAAAACTGGGAGGAATGCATGACGAAACCAACTCACCTCAGGCATCTCGGTATCCTCACATTGGCAGGTCTCGTTGGCGCGTGTCTGAGCGCCGCCGCGCCTCGGGCCGCCGAACCCGACAAGGCCGAGATAGATGCCCTGCGCAAATCGCTGTCCAGATATGAAGACTACAAGGTTGCCGTTCGCGAACTTTATCTGTCGACGGTTGGATGCGTCTTCTACAGCGGCGAAAAGGTGGAAGGGGCGATGGACTACCCGAAAGGCGCAATGGGCATCCATTTCGTCAATGTCACGACTGTCGGCCCGACCGCAGATCCGACGCGCCCCAATGTGCTGATCTATGAGCCGGTCGGTAACGAGTTGCGCCTGGTCGGCGTGGAATGGCTCGTGCCCTTGACGCCGGACACCAAGGAGCCGCCGAAGCTTTTCGGCCAGACATTCATGGGGCCTATGGAGGGGCATTATCCGCTCATCCCGAAGGAGTTCCACCACTACGACCTTCACGCCTGGCTGTTCAAGGAGAACCCGCTCGGAATGTTCAGTCCGACGAACCCGGACGTGAAATGCGACAATTATGCGTTTCCGATGCCGGAGCAGCCGACCAAGATGGTGCCGGGGCCGATGTAAGCGACCTCGTTACCGCCTGAGGCTGTCGGAGGGGCCGGCCGCGGCCTCAATAGCGGTTATCCCAGGAGGGCTCCTGGGATAACGCCAGCCGAGTTCGCGGTTTCTCAGGTGGGAAATGGTGCCCCTAGCCGGGATCGAACCAGCACTCCTTGCGGAACTCGATTTTGAGTCGAGCGCGTCTACCAATTCCGCCATAGGGGCTCAGGCCGAGCGGCCTGGATGGGCGCGGACTATACGGTTGGAGGCCTGTTCGTCAACTGGCCAAATCCCGACATCTCGGCTCGCTCAAGCCTCAGCCTTTCGATTTCGTGAAGCAGCTGCCATTGTGCAGCGCGGAAAATCTTTCTAGACAGGCGGCGCATGTCATTGAAGCGCACCTTGTCCGACGAGGTTGATGCGGGGCGCTTCCAAGTCTTGTTTGTACATGTCGTGATCCCAAGACCGCTTCTGGTTTGGGCGTGCATTAGGAGTGCCGATGCTTCGCGGACTTTACGACTGGACCTTGTCGCTGGCGGCGAGCAAATCCGCCGAATGGTGGCTGGCCTTCATCGCCTTCGTCGAGAGTTCGGTGTTCCTGGTGCCGGCCGACGTCCTCTATCTGCCGATGGCGCTGTCGCGGCCGGATCGCGCCTATCGTTACGCGCTGGTCGCCACCGTCGCCTCGGTGCTGGGCGGCATCGCCGGCTGGTTCATCGGCCATTATGCCTATGATGCGGTGGCGCGGCCGATCCTCGAATTTTATGGCAAATATGACGAGTTCGAAGCGATGCGCGTCTCATCGGGTGTCGGCTTCATCATCCTGATGCTGGTCACCTCCGGCCTCGCCCATCTGCCGCCGATCAAGGTAGTGACGATCCTGTCGGGCGTCATCGGTGTTCCTTTGCTGCTGTTCATCGTGCTGGCAATCATGGCGCGCGGTGCTCGCTTCCTGTTTCTCGCGTGGCTGTTGCGCCGCTATGGCGAGCCGATCCGCCACTTCATCGAAAAGCGCCTTGGCCAGATTGCGGGCGCCGGCGCCGCTGCCCTGATTTTGCTCTATATCGTCGTCAAATACGCCGTCTGAACGGCATCGAACCGAACGGACTGAGCCCGATGACAGCGACCGTGAATGCCGATACCGGACGCCAGCGGCTGCGCACCGCCCTGTTTCTCGCCGTCGCCATGGCCGCCACGGTCGGCTCGGCGCTGGCCTTCCAGTATGTTGGCGGCTACATCCCCTGCAAGCTCTGCCTCGAGCAGCGAACGCCTTACTACGTCGGCGTGCCCTTGATGCTGCTGGCGGTGCTTGCGTCGGCGCTTCGGGCGCCAGCTTGGGTAAGCCGTGGCCTGCTGGCCATTGGCGGCCTGCTGATGCTCTACGGCGTCTATCTCGGCGTTTATCACTCCGGCGTCGAATGGGCGTGGTGGCCAGGCCCGACCGATTGCACCGCAGCCGCAGGGCCGGTGGACACCGGCGGCAAGGGCGTGCTCGACGCGCTCGACAAATTTGTCCCGCCTTCCTGCGACAAGGCGGCGCTCCGCATCCTCGGCCTGTCGCTGGCGGGCTGGAATGCCATCGCCAGCTTTGTCCTCGCCACCGTCGCGTTCCGCGGCGCCTTTGCCCGCGACTGAGTGGCACAACGCAGAATTCGGTCAGAAATTCGTCAGGCCGGAGTGCATGACGTGGCTTTCGAGAACCGGAGCGGAGCGTGCTAAACTACGTGAGCACTGGCCTACGCCGGCCGTAGCCTTAACCACCACGCCACGACCGCTCATGAATGCTTCGGCCGGCGAAGGCCGGAAGCGCAGAAAGCTGCGTCAGGCGACCGGAATGGCGGATCTCTGCAGAACTCTATGGTTCGAGTTCGACATCCCAGTACAGATAATCCATCCAGCTTTGGTGCAGATGGTTGGGCGGGAACAGCCGGCCGTTATTATGCAAATCATGCACCGTCGGCTGGTAGGGCTTCTGCAGCGGCCACATCTTGGCGTGGGCCGGCATCATGCCGCCCTTCCGCAGATTGCAGGGCGAGCAGGCAGCGACGACATTCTCCCACGTCGTGGCGCCGCCGCGATGGCGCGGAATGACATGGTCGAACGTCAGATCGTCCGGCGTGCCGCAATATTGGCACTGGAAACGGTCGCGCAGGAAGACGTTGAAACGGGTAAACGCCGGATGCCTCGACGGCTTTACGTAAGCCTTCAGGCTGACGACACTCGGCAGCTTCATCGAAAAGGTCGGCGAAGAGACGGCGTGTTCGTATTCGGCGACGATGTTCACCCTCTCGAGGAACACCGCCTTGATGGCATCCTGCCAGGACCAGAGCGACAAGGGGTAATAGCTGAGCGGACGGTAATCCGCATTCAGCACCAGCGCTGGAAGCCCATCCGGAGATACGGCAACCGTCACGTCGTTGACCTCCTTCACCCTAGAACCGGTCGACGCGGATACTGTAAGCCCGACATGACAGGGATGTGAAGCGGATTGTCGATCATGCCGGGTCTCAAAAACGCATGATTTCAATGCTTTTTTGCTGATTCAGGCCGGAGGCGCGGCATCCCTGCCCTTCAATTCGCGATAATAAGCCCAGAAAAGCCGCGATGCGACACCGCGCCACGGGCTCCATGATTCGGCAAGCCGGATCAGCATTTTCTCCGGCGGACGCGGGTCGATGCCGAGCGCATGGCCGACCGCGCTCTGCAAAGCAACGTCGCGCGCCGGAAAGATGTCCGGGTGTCCGGCGGCAAACAAAAGGTAGACTTCAGCCGTCCACGGGCCGATGCCCGGCACCCTGGTCATCGCCGCGATAGCCTCGCTTGCATCGAGCCGGCAGAGGTGATCGAGGTCGAGCCCGTCGGCCACCGCCTGGGCGACGGCAATCAGGCCGCGCTGCTTGGGCCGCGATAGTCCCGCGTTGCGAAAGATCGCCTCATCGGCGGCTAGGATCGCCTGCGGCGTCAGCGGATCGAGCAGTTCCGTCAGGCGGCCGAAGATGGCATCGGCGCTCGCGCGCGACACTTGTTGCGAAACGACGATGGAAGCAAGGCTCCTGAACCCCGGCTCCGACAGCCTGAGCGGCACCTCGCCGGCCATGCCGCGCACTTTTTCCAGGCGTGGGTCGAGCAAGCATAGCCTATCCAGCCCTTGCGCAATGTCGTCGAGGCTGGCGATGCGTTGCATGTCTGCTTGTTCCAAAATCAAAAGTGCCGCACGTTCCGTCACGTGTCCCTCTGGACGCACGACGCCGCCGGCGCAAAGTAGCAATTGGCGAAAGCGCCGCACAACCCGATTGCCCGCCGGACAATGACACTGCTGACATTCCGCTTCGCGCCGAGCCCGAACGGCGAACTGCATCTCGGCCATGCCTATTCGGCGCTGCTCAATCAGAAATTGGCAAAGGCGGCGGGCGGACGCCTGCTGCTGCGCATCGAGGACATCGACACGACGCGCTGCACGCCGGAATTCGAAGCAGGCATTTTTCGCGACCTGAAATGGCTGGGGCTTGGCTGGGAGGAACCGGTGCGCCGCCAGTCCGAGCATTTTGCCGAATATCGGGCGATGCTCGAGCGGCTGATCGAAGCGGAGCTTGTCTATCCGGCCTTCATGAGCAGAAGCGAGATCCGCGCCTTCATCGCCGACAGCGAAAAGCGCGGCCGCGACTGGCCGCGCGACCCGGACGGCGTGCCGCTCTATCCCGCCGCCGACAAGGCGCTGCCGGCGAGCGAACGCAAACGGCGCATCGCCGAAAATGTGCCATTTGCCTGGCGGTTGAACGTCGATGCGGCAATAGGGCGCGCTGGCAAGGACCTGTCATGGGCCGAATACACGGACGAGACGCTCTCCGCAGCGCGTCGTGTCGAAGCCCATCCGCAGGATTGGGGCGATGTGGTCGTGGCGCGCCGTGAAATCCCGACCAGCTATCATCTCGCCGTCACCGTGGATGACGCGCTGCAGGGCGTCAGCCATGTCGTGCGCGGCCAGGACCTTTATTCCGCGACCAGTGTGCAGCGGCTGCTTCAGCAGCTGCTTGGCCTGCCGCAGCCGGCCTATTTTCACCATCGCCTGATCCTCGGCCCGGACGGACGAAAACTGTCGAAGAGTCTTGGCGATACCAGCCTTGCCGCCCAGCGTGCGGCGGGTGCCTCGCCCGACGATGTTAGGCGGCTGGTCGGTCTCTAGCTAGACCGGCGAGCTGACGGCCATCAATGGCGCTCCTTCAATTCAAATGACTCTATGGATCAACCGTTTGGTTTTGCTTGCCGGCCCGAACGGCATTAAGCAATCGCGGCAGTCGATCCCCCACCCGAATTCACCGCGGCCTCCTGAAAATGCACAGCCTCAAGCGGTTCATCCCCGCCTCTTTCGTCCTCCTGTGGGCGACCGGCTTCATCGGCGCGCGCTATGCCATGCCGTGGGCGGAGCCCTTTACTTTCCTGGCCGCGCGCTTTGTCCTGGCCGCAATCCTGCTTGTCGCTTTGATGGCCGCACTTGGTTCGAGCCGCGCCACCCGCGACGAGGCGCTGCACGCGACCGGCGCCGGCATCCTGATGCATGGGGTCTATCTCGGCGGCGTGTTCTGGGCCATCCACCGGGGCATGCCCGCTGGGCTTTCAGCCCTGATCGTCGGCCTGCAGCCGCTGATCACGGCAGTGCTCGCCGGCCGGCTTCTGGGCGAGGCCATCCTGCCGCGCCACTGGGCCGGTCTCGGCCTCGGGTTGATCGGCGTGGTAATCGTGCTCTGGCCGAAGCTCGGCGCGCTCGGCGGCGGGGTGACGGCCGAAACACTGGGCGCCTCGCTGGTCTCCGTACTCGGCATGAGTGCGGGCACGATCTGGCAGAAGCGTTTCGCCTCCGGCGGCGATCTGGTGGCTGCCACGTTCTGGCAATATGTCGGCGGCGCATCGGTGATGGCTCTGGCCTCGCTCGCCTTCGAGACCCGAACGGTCATCGTCAACGGCGAACTGATGTTTGCCATGGCCTGGCTTGTGCTGGTGCTGTCGATCGGCGCCATCTTCCTGTTGATGGTGATGATCCGCGACGGCGAGATGTCGAAGGTCGCCTCGCTGTTTTACCTCGTGCCGGCCGTCACCGCGGTCATCGCCTGGGCATTGTTCGGTGAGCAGTTGAGCCCGCTCCAGATTGCCGGCATGGCAATCGCGACGCTCGGCGTCGGGCTGGCGACCGCTCAGCCGCCAAAAGCATGATCCCAAAAAAGTGGGAACCGGTTTTCGGAAAAGATCATGCTTAACTCAGCCGACTCTCGCACGCGCCTCTAAATAGCGGCTGATCGCGGCGTTGAGCTCGCCACCGAGGATGAAGATCGCCGAGACGATATAGAGGAATACGACGGCGATCATGATCGAGGCGAGGCCGGCATAGGTCGTCACATAGGACGAGAAATGATCGAGATAGGCGGCGAAGATGGTCGACCCGATAAGCCAGCCGATCAGCGTGAAGATGATGCCAGGCACGATCGAAACGAAGCGGCGCTTGCCGGCCGGCAACCAGAAATGCACGGCGAACAGGCCGCCGATGATGACGACCGAGGCGATGACGTAACGCCACAGCGTGATCGTGCCCATGTAGGGCTTTATCCATTCGAAATGCGACTCGGCCAGCCGTGCCAGCAACGGCGCGAAGACCAGCAGCACGCTGATCGCCAAAAACCCGGCCGTCGCGATCAGCACGAAGATGATGCTCTGCACCCGCCGGTAGATGATGCCCCGCGTTTCCGAGACACGATAGGCGCGGTTGAGCGAGGTGCGCAGCGCCTCGATGCCGTTCGAGGCGAAGTATCCGGCAAGCACGATACCGTACGTCAACAGGTCGCTGCGCCTAACGGTAAGCACGTTGAGCACTTCGCGCGCGATCGGTTTGGCGATCTGCTCGGGCCATGTGTCGAACACAAGGTGCACGGCGGTGTCGGCGAAGGCCTGCGCGCCGAAAAAACTCGCCAGCGTCGTAGCGAAGATCAGGAAAGGAAAAAGCGCCATCAGCGCGGTGATCGCCAGATGGCTGGCCATTGCCCAGCCGTCGTCGGTGTTGAAATGGCCGAGCGCGTCGTAGAGGACGCGTTTAAGGGCTACGATCTTCCGCAACAAGAACCGCGTTCCCTTCGATTGTCCGGACGCCGCGAATATGGGAAGGGTTTGCAGTAAATGACAACCCTAGGTCAAACCACCATTCCTCCCGGAAAAGAGTTGCGCACCATCATTGTCACAGGTGCCTCTTCCGGTATAGGCGCCTATTGCGCCCATGCTCTTAAGAAGGAAGGCTGGCGGGTGTTCGCAACGGCCCGAAAGCCCGAGGATATCGCCGCGCTCGAGGCCGACAGCATTGAGGCCTTCTATCTGGACTACACCGAACCCGGATCGATCGAGGCGCTGGTGACGTCGGTGCTGGAACGGACCGGCGGCCGGCTCGATGCGCTCTTCAACAACGGCGCCTACGGACAGCCCGGCGCCGTCGAGGACCTGCCGGTCGAGGCTTTGCGGCAGCAGTTCGAGGCCAATGTCTTTGGCTGGCATGATCTCACTCGCCGCGTCGTACCGGTGATGCGCCGCCAGGGCCATGGTCGTCTCGTTCATTGCTCGTCGATCCTCGGCCTCGCGCCGGTGCCTTTTCGCGGCGCCTACTCGGCATCGAAGCACGCTATCGAAGGGCTGATGCTGTCCCTCTATCAAGAACTCCGGGGTAGCGGCATCCATGTTTCGCTGATCGAGCCGGGGCCGGTGAAATCGAAGATCGCCAGCAACAGCCTCGCATGGTTCCTGGCGAATATCGATCACGAGAATTCCGTTCATCGCCTCGCCTATGCGGCGCAACTCAAACGGCTGCGGGCCGGCGGCAGCACATCGCGGCTGAAGCCCGGGCCGGAGGTGGTTTATGCCGCCTTGCACCATGCGCTTCTGTCGCGGCGCCCGCGCCCGCATTATGTGGTAACAGTGCCGGCCAGGATCGGCGCGATCCTTAAACGCATCCTGCCGGCATCTGCACTCTACCGTCTGCTCGCCAAACGCGCCTGAACGCAATTCATCTGGAACACATCATGGCAACCGTCTTCAACATCCTCGCCGTTCTTGTCATGGTCGCAGTGGTGATCGTGCTGATCCGCGGCCTCATCAACATGATGCGCGGCGGCTCCAGCATGACCTCCAACAAGCTGATGCAGACGCGCGTGCTCTTGCAGTTCGTGGCCTTGGTGCTGATCATGCTGGCGGTGTATTTCACCCGTAAGTGACGCGGCACCAGCCGGGAGGTACCCCGTGGTCAAGCTCAACAAGATCTACACCCGCACTGGCGACGACGGCACCACCGGCCTCGGCTCCGGCGAGCGGCGGCTGAAATCCGACCTTCGCATCGACGCCTACGGCACGGTCGACGAGGCCAATGCCTGCATCGGCATGGCCCGCATCCATACAGCGGCAGTAAATCCGGCGATCGATGCGATGCTCGGCCGCATCCAGAACGATCTTTTCGATCTCGGCGCCGATCTGGCAGTCCCCGATAATGGCAAGCCGCTGGACTACGAGCCGCTGCGCATCGTCGCCTCGCAGACCGACCGCGTCGAACAGGACATCGACCTCCTCAACAAAAATCTGCAGCCGCTCAAATCCTTCGTGCTCAATGGCGGCACGCCGGCCGCCGCCGCCCTTCACCTCGCCCGCACGGTCGCGCGCCGCGCCGAGCGCATCATGGTGGCGCTGTCGCAACACCCAAACGAGCCCGTCAACCGCGAGGCAATAAGGTACATCAACCGCGTCTCGGACTTCCTGTTCGTTGCCGCGCGCGCGGTCAATGACAACGGAAACGCCGACGTGCTATGGGTTCCTGGCAAGAACCGCTGAAATCCGCCGAGCTGGGGACCCGATGTTCATCCCGCTTTACGACACCAACAGGCTGCGGCACATCAAGCTGCAATATGTGACCATCGGCCTGATCGCGCTCAATGTGTTGATCTACCTTGTCACTACGCTTGGCGGTGAGGACTTCTCCAACGCCGCGGTGCTGGGCCTCGGCTTCATCCCGTCGGTCGTGCATGACAGCGTCGAGCTCGCTCCGCAATTCGTCGTCATTCCCGAGAGCCTGAGCTACCTGACTTATTCCTTCCTGCACGCGGATATCTTCCACCTCGGCGGCAACATGCTTTTCCTGTGGGTATTCGGCGACAATGTCGAGGATGCACTCGGCCACATCCGCTACCTCATCTTCTACCTGCTTTGCGCCATTGCCGGCGCTTTCTTCCAGGGTCTGGTGGCCTGGGATTCGCAAGTGCCGCTGATCGGCGCGTCGGGCGCCATCGCCGGTGTGGTCGCCGCCTATCTGATCCTTTATCCGCGCGTAAAGGTATGGGTGCTGGTCTTCGCCCGCATCCCCTTGCGTATCCCCGCCTTCATCCCGCTCATCCTGTGGATCCTGTTCCAGATCTTCATGTTCGCGCAGGGTGGCGAGGATCAGGTTTCCTGGGCCTGCCATATCGGCGGCATCATCGCCGGAGCCGTGCTGGTGCTTGTCTTGCGCAGCCGCGGCGTGCCACTGCTCGCCGCGGCGGATGAAGAGACTGTGGTGGTCGCCGGCCAGGTGCCCGTAGCCGTGGAGCCGGCGCCAAGCGACCCACAACCTGCGCAGCCGGCGCCGCGATGGGGCCGGGGGAGCGTTTCCGGTCCGGACTGAACCGATTTGAGTGCTTCGCCGAAGATCCGAGTGCACCCCGGATATTGACGCGCGGGGTCGCCGCAACTACGGAAGCGCCACCCTACTGGCGTGGCGAAGACCAGAATTCCGTCCGGAATGTCGGCTTTCGACAACTCTGAAGAGGTGCACGCTGCTATAGCGCGCCCGAAAGACTATCGTGAAAGAGGTGACAGGCAAATGAAGATCCTTGTGCCCGTGAAGCGGGTTGTGGATGCGAACGTCAAGGTCCGGGTGAAAGCGGACGGTTCGGCGGTGGAACTCGCCAACGTCAAGATGGCGATGAACCCGTTCGACGAGATCGCGGTGGAAGAGGCGATCCGGCTGAAGGAAGCCGGTAAGGCCGAAGAGATCATCGTGGTGTCGATCGGGCCGCAGCAGGCACAGGAGACCTTGCGCACGGCGCTCGCCATGGGCGCCGACCGCGCCATCCTGGTCAAGACCGACGAGCAGACTGAGCCGCTGGGCGTCGCCAAGGTGCTGAAGGGCGTCGTCGAGGCAGAACAGCCCGGCCTTGTCATTCTCGGCAAGCAGGCGATCGACGACGATTCCAACCAAACCGGCCAGATGCTGGCCGCACTTCTCGGCTGGGCGCAGGGCACCTTCGCCTCCAAGATCGTGCTCGACGGTGAAAAGGCCACGGTGACGCGCGAGGTCGATGGCGGCCTGCAGACGCTGGAACTGAAGATGCCGGTAATCGTCACCGCCGATTTGCGCCTGAACCAGCCACGCTACGCGTCGCTGCCCAACATCATGAAGGCCAAGAAGAAGCCGCTCGACGAGAAGAGCCCTGCCGACTACGGCGCCGACGTCAAGCCGCGGCTGAAGGTGATCAAAACCGAGGAGCCGGGCGGCCGCAAGGCGGGCGTCAAGGTCAAGAGCGTCGCCGAACTGGTCGACAAGCTGAAGAACGAAGCCGGCGTGCTGTAGGCCAGGAAGGGATAAAAAATGACAATTCTTCTGATTGCCGAACACGACAACGCTGCGCTTTCCGACCAGACCGCCAAGGCACTTTCGGCGGCGCTGCAGATCGGTTCGGACGTGCATGTGCTGGTTGCCGGCAAAGGTGCCAAGCCGGCAGCGGACGCAGCCGCCAAGCTCAAGGGCGTTACCAAGGTGCTGCTCGCCGACGCTGACGAACTGACCGAGCGTCTCGCCGAACCGCTGGCGGCACTCGTCGTTTCGCTTGCTGAGCCATACGAGACGATCATCGCGCCGGCGACCTCGTCGGGCAAGAATGTCGCGCCCCGCGTGGCGGCGCTGCTCGATGTCGCCCAGATATCGGAAATCATCGAAGTCTTGTCGCCCGACACCTTCAAGCGGCCGATCTATGCCGGCAACGCCATCCAGACGGTGCAGTCGAGTGACGCCAAGAAGGTCATCACGGTGCGCACCGCTTCCTTCCAGGCAGCACCCGAGGGTGGTTCCGCGCCGGTCGAGACGGTTCAGGCGGCGGCCAATCCCGGCCTGTCGAGCTTTGTCGAGAACAAGCTCTCCGAGACCGACCGTCCAGAGCTGACCTCGGCCAAGATCATCATCTCGGGCGGCCGTGCGCTGGGCTCCTCCGAGAAGTTCCAAGAGGTCATCCTGCCGGTCGCCGACAAGCTCGGTGCGGCGGTTGGCGCATCTCGCGCCGCCGTCGATGCCGGCTATGCGCCGAACGACTGGCAGGTCGGACAGACCGGCAAGGTTGTAGCGCCCGACCTTTATATTGCCGTGGGCATCTCGGGTGCCATCCAGCACCTTGCCGGCATGAAGGATTCGAAGGTGATCGTTGCCATCAACAAGGACGAGGAGGCGCCAATCTTCCAGGTCGCCGACTACGGTCTCGTCGGCGATCTCTTCGTCATTCTGCCGGAACTGCAAAAGGCGCTTTGACGCCTTCTGCCAAAGCGTATTAAATTCCGAGGGGTGGGGTAGACGAAGTCGCCCCGCCCTTTTAGTTTGCACTGCACAAAAAACGGGCCGCAAAGGCCTCGACGGGATCGGGTAATGAGCAAGATCGAGACGATCGGCATCATCGGCGCGGGCCAGATGGGCGGCGGCATCGCCCATGTGTCGGCGCTGGCGGGCTATAAGGTGCTGGTTTACGATATTTCGCCCGACCGCATCGAAAAGGGCATCGCTACGATCAGCGGCAACATGGCCCGTCAGGTCGGCTCCGGCAAACTCGAGGAAACGCTGCGCAATGAGGCGATGGCGCGCATTTCGGCGGCGCCGGCCATGGCCGACCTTGCGGGCGCCGATCTGGTGATCGAAGCAGCGACCGAGGACGAGACGGTCAAGCGCAAGATCTATGCCCAGCTCTGCCCGCAGCTCAACCCCGAGGCCATCCTGGCGACGAACACGTCATCGATCTCGATCACACGGCTGGCTTCGCAGACCGACCGGCCGGAACGCTTCATCGGCATACATTTCATGAATCCGGTTCCGGTGATGAAGCTGGTCGAACTGGTGCGCGGCATCGCTACCGAGGACCAGACCTTCGAGGCGGCAAAAACCTATGTGAAGCAGCTGGACAAGACGATCACCGTCTCGGAGGATTTCCCGGCCTTCATCGTCAACCGCATCCTGCTGCCGATGATCAACGAGGCGATCTACACGCTCTATGAAGGTGTCGGCTCGGTCGACGCCATCGATACCGCCATGAAGCTCGGCGCCAACCATCCGATGGGGCCGCTGCAGCTTGCAGATTTCATCGGGCTCGATACCTGCCTGTCGATCATGCAGGTGCTGCATGACGGGCTGTCGGATTCGAAATACCGCCCCTGCCCGCTGCTGGTCAAATATGTCGAGGCCGGCTGGCTCGGCCGCAAGACCGGGCGCGGCTTCTACGACTATCGCGGCGAGCATCCCGTTCCGACACGCTGATTCTTATCGCTACCAGCGCACAAAAAGTCGTCCGCCGAGCGCCCCGAGCACGGCAAGGATGGCGACCGCGATCGTATACCAGGTGCCGACGAAAAGCGGCGAATCGTCGAAGCAATGCGCCGCATAGAAGGTCGCCGCCAGCCCGCCGGCAAGCAGGCCCGCGGCCGCACCGGCAAGCACCGGCCTTGTCGGCGCGCCATGGCGCAGGACCGCGAGAAAGACGGCAAGCGGGCCGATCCCGATCAACGGAATGAAGGTCAGGCAGATGACCATGTTCGTCCTGACCAGGCGTGTGCCCCAGTCGGACGCAGGCACGGCGAAGAGTTCGAGAATCACGGCCACAATCACCAGCAGCGGGGCGGCGATCATGCAGCTTGCCGCTCGGCGGGTCGATGCACCGGGGGTCGACAGCGCATGCACCAGGGCAAAGGCGCTGGCCGAAAGAGCGATCGTGAAGACGAATTTGGACAGGAACCGCATCGTGTGCATGGCGATCGCAATGTCGGGGCGCGGGCCGATCGTCAGCCAGAAAACCGCGGCCGCGATCACCATGGCCGCACCGGCGGCAAGCCACCAGGCGGCGCCTAGCGGCAGCGCCTTGCTGCGGGCATCGGCGTCGAGCGCCTTGATGAGATCTTCGGTCCTCATTTTTATTCCCGCCTCGCCCCGAACCGTTTGGCAATGGCGGCAAGCCCGCGGTGCAGTGACACCCGCACAGCCGTCTCGCTAATGCCGAATTTTGCCGCCGTCTCGCCGATCGAACGGCCTTCGACCGATACGGCCGAGACGACGGAACGCTGTGCCGGCGACAGGCTGTCGAGCGCCCGGTTGACGTCGCGCTCGCTCACCGTCTCCGATTCCGGCTCGGCAAAGGTCTCGGCGATTTCGTCGATCTCGACCTCGATCCGCCGGCCGCGCCGCCGGAACGCGTCGATCAGCTTGAAGCGGGCTATTGCATAGACCCAAGGCAGCACCGGCGCATTATCGCGCCAGGTGTGTCGTTTCACATGAATGGCCAGCAAGGTTTCCTGCACGACATCCTCGGGATCCACCCCACCCTGCACGATCTTGCGCCGGGCAAAGCCACGAACGAGCGCGGCGATCCGGTGCAGAAAGTCGGCATAGGCCCTTTCGTCTCCGGCGATCGCGGCCCGCAGCAGCCGTGAAAGCTCGGCTTCGTCCTTGCCGCTCACAAGAGTTCACTCCCCGATATTCGCGTCTCGGCGCTGATTTGTTACGGGGCCGGCGAAATAATGTCCAAGGCAAATTAGCTGAGCATCACGAAAGTTTGGCCTTTTGAGCAATTGAGTGGGCCAGCAATGTTGACTGCGCTAGTCATGTATTGGTAGGTGCAGCGTGCCAAGCCAACGACCATCGAAATCGAGGACGACGCCATGAAATATGCTCTTTCCGCCCTTGCCGGTGCGACAGCACTTGCAATCAGCCTGATCGCCGGCCCGGCAATAGCAGAGGACGAGGGTATCGTCGTCTACAACGCCCAGCACGAAAACCTGACCAAGGCCTGGGCGGAGGGATTCACCAAGGAAACCGGCATCAAGGTTACCGTCCGCAATGGCGGCGACAGCGATTTCTCCAATCAGATCGTTGCGGAAGGCACCGCTTCGCCCGCCGATGTATTCCTGACGGAGAATTCGCCGGCCATGGCATTAGTCGAGGCGGCCGGCCTGTTCGCACCGGTCGACACCGAGACGCTGGCCCAGGTTCCGCAGGAGTACCAGCCGGCGAGCGGCAAATGGGTCGGCATCGCCGCGCGCAGCACGGTCTTTGCCTACAACAAGACCAAGCTGGCCGCCGACCAGCTGCCCAAATCGCTTCTCGATCTCGCCGATCCGAGCTGGAAGGGCCGTTGGGCCGCATCGCCCTCCGGCGCCGATTTCCAGGCGATCGTCAGCGCGCTTTTGCAGCTCAAGGGTGAGGCAGCGACGGCCGAATGGCTAAAGGCGATGAAGGAGAATTTTACCGCCTATAAGGGCAACAGCACGGTGATGAAGGCGGTCAATGCCGGCGAGGTCGAAGGCGGCGTGATCTATCACTATTACTATTACGGCGATCAGGCCAAGACCGGCGAGAACAGCAAGAACGTCGAGCTGCACTATTTCAAGCACCAGGATCCCGGCGCTTTCGTCTCAGTGTCCGGCGGTGGCGTGCTGGCCTCGAGCAAGCACCCGAAGGAAGCGCAGGCTTTCCTGAAATGGGTCACCGGCAAGGGCGGCCAGGACATACTGAAGACAGGCGATTCGTTCGAATACGCAGTCGGCAAGGGCGCTGAGTCCAATCCGAAGCTGGTGCCGCTGGCCGATCTGCAGGCGCCGAAAGTCGACCCGACGACGCTGAACTCGAAGAAGGTCACCGACCTGATGACGGCGGCCGGCTTGCTTTAGCCGGCGTTCGTCCTAAAAGGGCAACCGACTGCGCTCCTGTGGGAATTCGCTTTCCGCGGGAGCGCTCTGTTTTCAAGATGGCATTTGTCCATGACCACAAGCTGCTCGCCGCATTCGCCGACGATTGTTTCCGCCTTCGGGCGGAAACGGCACAACGTCTGATCTGATGCAGTCGGCGATCGATCTTGCACCTTCAGGCTTGCCAGCCGATACGACGGCCGTGCGGGCACGTCGTTGGTCGGTCTCATGGATTGCACTGGCTGCCGTCTTTGTTTCGCTTTTCGCGCTGCTGCCACTTGCCTTCATCGTCTGGGTGGCGGTGCAGACTGGCTGGGAAACCGTGGCGGCGCTGGTGTTCAGGCCGCGCGTCGGGGAACTTCTGGTCAACACCAGTCTGCTGGTGGTGCTGACCGTGCCGATTTCGATCGTGCTGTCGGTGGCGCTGGCCTGGCTGACCGAGCGCAGCGATCTGCCGGGGGCCCGCCTATGGGCCTGGTTGTCGGTGGCGCCGCTCGCCATTCCCGCCTTCGTCCACAGTTACGCCTGGATCACCATGGCGCCCAGACTGCACGGCCTGTGGGCCGGCGTGCTTGTGTCCGTCATCGCTTATTTCCCGTTCCTCTATCTGCCGATAGCGGCGGCTTTGCGCCGGCTCGATCCCGCTCTCGAAGATGCAGCAGCGGCCCTCGGGCTTGGCCCATGGCGCGTGTTTCGGCGTGTCGTGCTGCCGCAGCTCCGACTCGCCATTTGCGGCGGCTCGCTGCTGGTCGGCCTGCACCTCCTGGCCGAATACGGCCTTTACGTTTTCATCCGCTTCGACACCTTCACCACCGCGATCGTCGACCAGTTTCAGTCGACCTTCAACGGTCCCGCCGCCAACATGCTGGCCGGCGTGCTGGTGACCTGCTGCCTTGTGCTGCTCGGGCTGGAGGTGCTGGTACGCGGCGAAGAGCGCTATGCCCGCGTCGGCTCGGGTGCTGCGCGCCAGCAGCAGCGCACGGGCCTTGGGCGCGCCACCATTCCTTGCCTGCTGCTGCCTGCCATTACCACGCTACTGGCGCTCGGCGTGCCGTTCGCCACCATCGGCCGCTGGCTCGTGGCCGGCGGCGCCAATGTCTGGCGGCTCGACGAGATCGGTCTGGCGCTTGGCCAGACGCTGTTCCTGGCGATTGCCGGCGCGCTGCTCGCCACCGTCGCGGCAATGCCGATGGCGTGGATCTCGATCCGCGCGCCGGGAAGGCTGCAACGCGTCCTGGAGGGCTGCAACTATATCGTCGGCGCGTTGCCTGGCGTCGTCATCGCGCTGGCGCTGGTCACCATCGCCGTGCGTATCGCCATGCCGCTCTACCAGACCCTGTTCACCATCCTGGTCGCCTATGCGCTGATGTTCCTGCCGCGCGCCCTGATTAGCCTCAGGGCGTCGATCGCACAGGCGCCAGTCGAGCTCGAACGCGCCGCCTCGAGCCTAGGCCGGTCGCCGCTCAAGGCGCTGTGGTCGACGACCATCCGCCTGTCGGCGCCGGGCGCCGCAGCCGGCATGGCGTTGGTCGCGCTGGGTATCATGAACGAATTGACCGCAACCCAGATGCTGGCACCCAACGGCACCCGCACGCTGGCCATGGCGTTCTGGTCCTATAGCGGCGAGATCGACTATGCGTCGGCGGCGCCTTATGCCCTGATCATGGTAGCGATGTCGCTGCCTTTGACCTGGCTGCTCTACGTCCAGTCGAAGCGGATGGCCGGGCGATGAGCTTTCTCGAGCTGAGCGGCATCCACAAGCACTACGGGCCTGTCGCAGCACTTGCCGGCGTCGACCTCAGCGTGGCCAGCGGCAGCCGTACGGCAATCGTCGGGCCATCCGGTTGCGGCAAGACCACCTTGCTGCGGCTGATCGCCGGCTTCGAGGCGCCGGACCAGGGCCGCATCGTGCTCGATGGCGAGGTGCTGGCCGATGGCGACACGGCCGTGCCGGCGCATCGCCGCGGCATCGGGCTGGTGGCGCAGGACGGCGCTCTGTTCCCGCATCTGAGCATCGCCGCCAATATCGGCTTCGGCATGGGGCGTCACGAGGAAAAGCGCAGCGAGCGCATCGCCGAGCTCGCCTATGTCGTCGGGCTGGACAAAGGTATCCTGAAGCGCCGTCCGCACGAACTCTCCGGCGGCCAGCAGCAGCGCGTCGCGCTCGCCCGCGCCATGGCCATGAAGCCGCGGCTGATGCTGCTCGACGAGCCGTTCTCGGCGCTCGACACCGGCCTGCGCGCCTCGATGCGCAAGGCCGTGGCCGAGCTCCTTGAAACCGCCGGCATCACCACCATCCTGGTCACCCATGATCAGGCCGAGGCGCTGTCATTCGCCAGCCAGGTCGCGGTGATGCGCGACGGCAAATTCTCGCAGATCGGCACGCCGCGCGAGCTCTATTTCAGGCCGAAGGACAGGATGATCGCCGAGTTCCTCGGCGACGCCATCGTCTTGCCGGCCAGGATCGCCGATGGCTTCGCTACCTCGCCGCTCGGCCGCATCGCCGTCGACAGCACCGAGCGGCGCGACATCGCCCGCATCATGCTGCGGCCCGAGCAGGTGCTGCTGAAACGAACCTCGCGTGAAGGCATGTCGGGCACGCCGGACATGCTGTTCGGCGAGGTCACGGAATCCGAGTTCGCCGGCTCGATGTGCACGATCGCCGTGCGTCTTTTGAACAGTCCCGATCCGCCCGACGCGGCCGCCATCGGCAACACGCCATTGATCCTGCGCAAGCCGGGCATGGACGCGCCGGCGGTCGGCGAGATCGTGCGGCTGACCGTGTCGGGCAAGGCGCATGTGTTTGCCTGAACGGTTTTGCGCAAGGCCGATTTCAATCGACCCGTTTGCCCGCTTGATCGAACCAATGCAGCTTTTCGGACCTGGCCACGACGCGCAATTGGTCGCCTGGCTTGGCGCTGGCGCGGCCTGAGACGCGCACCACGATGCGGCTGCCGGCTGCCACGCAATGGAGGAAGCTTTCGGCACCGACCGGTTCGACCGCTTCCACTGTCGCAGGCAGCGCGAGCGCGCCGGCCGGCGCCTCTGCCGCGAAGGTGATATCGGCGTCCTCCGGACGAAAGCCCAGTGTCACCACCTTGCCCTGTCGAGGCGCCAAGCCAATCACCGTACCGTCGGCCAATACCGAGCTTGGGGAGGCCCCTGTGAGCGCCAGCAGATTCATCGGCGGTGCGCCTATGAACGAAGCGACGAAGGTCGAAGCCGGTTTCTCGTACACATCAAGCGGAGCGCCGGTCTGCTCGACCAGTCCGGCGTTCATGACGACGAGGATGTCGGCCAGCGTCATCGCCTCAAGCTGGTCGTGCGTGACATAAACCGAGGTGACGCCAAGCGAGCGCTGCAGATTCTTGATCTCGATGCGCATCTGCCCGCGCAATTTCGCATCGAGGTTGGACAGTGGTTCGTCGAACAGGAAGACCTTCGGGTTGCGCACGATGGCGCGACCCATGGCGACGCGCTGGCGCTGACCGCCTGAAAGCTCGCGCGGGCGCCGGTCGAGCAGCGCCGAAAGCTCCAGCACCTTGGCCGTCGAGCGTACCCTGCTGTCGATCTCGTCCTTCGGCGTGCCGCGGTTGCGCAGGCCATAGGCCATGTTGTCATAGACCTTCATATGTGGGTAGAGCGCGTAATTCTGGAACACCATGGCGATGTCGCGCTCGGTCGGGCCGATGGCGTTGACCACCTTGCCGTCGATGGCGACTGTACCGGCCGAAATGGTCTCCAACCCGGCGATCATCCTCAGCAGCGTGGACTTGCCGCAACCTGACGGGCCGACCAGCACGCAAAGCTCCTTGTCGGGAATGGCGATTGAGACGCCCTTCACGGCTTCGACGCCGCTGGGATAGACCTTCTTCACGTCCTTCAGATCGACGGTCGCCATCAGAGTCTCACTTTTCGGATTCGACCAGGCCACGCACGAACCAGCGTTGCATCATCACCACGACGAGAATCGGCGGCACGATAGCCAGCATTGCCGTGACCATCACGAGGTGCCATTGGGTGTCGGCATCGGCGAAGGAAACCATCTTTCTCAGCGCGATGACGATGGTGTTCATGTCGTTGCTGTTGGTGACGAGCAGCGGCCAAAGATACTGCGTCCAGCCATAGATGAAGAGGATCACGAACAGCGCGGCGATGTTTGTCCGCGACAGCGGCAGGAGGATATCAAAGAAGAAGCGCCATGGCCCGGCACCGTCGACACGCGCCGCCTCGACCAATTCGCCCGGTATGGTCATGAAGAACTGGCGAAACAGCAGCGTTGCGGTGGCTGAGGCGATCAGCGGGACGATCAGGCCGGCATAGGTGTCGATCATGCCGAGATCGACCATCACCTTGTAGGTCGGCAGGATGCGCACCTCGACTGGAAGCATCAAGGTGATGAAGATCAGCCAGAAGAAGGTCATGCGCAGCGGAAAGCGAAAGAACACGATCGCGTAGGCCGACAGGATCGAGATGAAGATCTTTCCGACCGCAACGCCGAGCGCCATGATCGTGGTGTTGAGGAGCAGCCTGCCGACGCTGACCCCGCCGATACGGCCGATGCCGCCGAACAGTGCCTCGCTGTAATTGTTCCATAGCTGGCTGCCCGGCAAGAGCGGCAGCGGCGGCCTGAGGATCGTTTGCAGCGTGTGCGTCGAGGCCACGAAAGTGTAGTAGATCGGAAAAGCCACGATCAATATGCCGAGGATGAGCACGGCATGGGCGATGAAGGTGCGGAGCGGGGACTGGCCGATCATCGCTGCCCTCAGCCGTAGTGGACTTTGCGTTCCACATAGCGGAACTGGATCGCTGTGAGCGCGATGACGATGGCCATCAGGATGACCGACTGCGCCGCCGAGTCGCCCAGGATCAGATTGACAAAGCCGTCATTGTAGACCTTGTAGACCACCGTCTCGGTCGTCTTGCCCGGCCCGCCGCCGGTGACGGCATGAACGATGCCGAACGTGTCGAACAGGGCATAGACGGTGTTGACGACCAGCAGGAAAAAGGTTGTCGGAGCAAGCAGCGGGAAGACGATGGTCCAGAAGCGCTTGGTTTCGCCGGCGCCGTCCATGGCCGCCGCTTCGATCAGCGTTTTCGGCACCGCCTGCAGGCCGGCGACGAAGAACAGGAAATTGTAGCTGATCTGCTTCCAGGCAGCCGCCGACACCAGCAGGATCATGGCGTGGGTGCCGTTGAGCAGTGGGTCCCATGCGATGCCGAGGCTTCTCAGCAAATAGGCCAACGAGCCTATCGAAGGGTTGAACAGAAACAGCCACAGCATGCCGGCAATCGCCGGCGCCACGGCATAAGGCCATATCAACAGTGTGCGGTAGAGGCCTTTGCCGCGCACGGCCTTCTCGGCCATGACCGCGAGCAGCAGGGCCACAACCATGGCAACGATCGCGGTCGCAAGCGAGAACACCACCGTAACCTTGATCGAGTTGAGGTAGGCCGGATCGGCCAGCACCTTCCGGAAATTGGCAAACCAGACGAACCTGCTCTTCAGCCCGAACGGGTCTTGCCTGAGCATCGACTGGTAAAGCGCCTGACCGGCCGGCCAGTAGAAGAAAACCAGGGTTATGGCGAGCTGTGGCGCCACCAGCAGGTAGGGCAGGATCTTGTTGGGAAAGACGACGCGTGGAGACAGGCTGATTTCCCTCGCTATCCAGGCATCGCCCACGCGCGCTCGCGTGGGCGATATTCCAACCGACTGACCGAGACGATCTCGTTAGTTGTCCAGGGCTTCCTTGATTGCGGCGTTGCCGCGCGCGACCGCATTGTCGAGGGCCTGCTGGGCGGTTTGCTGGCCGGCCAGCATCTTCTCCAGCTCCTCGTTCTGGATATCGCGCACCTGCGGCAGATTCGGCAGGCGCACGCCCTTCGAATTGTCGGTCGGCGACTTGCCGATCATCTGCAGGATGGGTGTCTCGCGGCCGGGGTTCTTTTCATAGAAGCCTGATTTCTTGGTCGCCTCGTACGCGGCGAGCGTCACAGGCAGGTATCCCGACTTCTGGTGCAGGTATTCCTGCACATCAGTCTTGGACAGATAGGCAAAGAAGGCGGCAACGCCCTTGTATTCCTCGTCCGACTTGTTGCCGAACACCCACAGGCTGGCACCGCCCGGCGTCGTGTTCTGCGGGGCACCCTTGGCGTCACTGTCGTAGGGAAGCTGGCCGATGCCATAATTCATGCCGGACTTGACGATATCGCCGAGGCCGCCCGACGATTCAGTGAAGATGCCGCATTCGCCGGCGAGGAAGATCTGCTTGGCTTCGGAGGTGCGTCCGCCATATTTGAACGTGCCGTCCTTGGCCAGGTCGGCGAGCGCCTGGAAGTGGTTGACGAAAATCGGCGCATTGATCTTGAGTTCGACGTCGCCGCCGGCCAGGCCGTTCTGCTGGGTGGCCCAAGGCACGTCATTCCACGCCGCGAAATTCTCCAGATGGATCCAGGTCAGCCAGGTCGAGGTATAGCCGCAAGAGGCGGCGCCGCTCGTTTTGATCTTCTTGGCGGCTTCCCAAACCTCGTTCCAGGTCTTGGGCGGATTGTTCACGTCGAGGCCTGCCTTCTGGAAGATGTCCTTGTTGTAGTAGAGGATCGGCGAGGAGGAGTTGTAGGGGAAGGACAGCATGGTGCCGTCCGGCTTGGAATAATAGCCGACGATGCCGGGCAGATACTGGCTCTTGTCGAAAGTCATCCCGGCGCCGGTCATCACATCGGCCACCGGCTTTATCGCACCCTCGGCCGCCATCATCACGCCGGTGCCGACGTCGAACACCTGGAGGATATCGGGCGCTTGCCCGGCACGAAAGGCAGCGATGCCGGCATTCAGCGTCTCCGGATAGGTGCCCTTGAACACCGGAACGAGCTCATATTCGCTCTGGCTGGCGTTGAAATCCTTGGAGATCTTGGCGACGACCTCGGCGTTAGCGCCGGTCATGGCGTGCCACCAGCTGATCTGCGTGACGGCGAAGGCGGAGGTGGTGGAAAGCAGGGTCACGGTGGCGGCGATACCGGCCGCAAAGCCGAAGAACTTCATGTTTCATCTCCCGTTTGTCATTGGCGAAAGGGGCACCTCCGCAAAGCCAATATGTGGCGCTGATGACAATCGGACAACGGTTTTGTTGCCAATCAATGAACACCATTCCTTCCTAAAGTGCACTCGCTACCGAAACCGGGCGTCAGAAACGACATCACCGCCTTTTTCGGCGCAGCGGCATCGGTTTTCCCCCGAAAAGACCCGCCTCATGGCCTACGGGTTAACTATTCGTTAAAATCTCCAAGAGCTAATCCGTCACACCTCCCCTGTTAGTTTTGACCGAGTGAACCAGGATGCTGACGGTCTATAATTGTATCGTAAATCAGCACGACCTGAGACTGGTTGCGCTCGCCGCACTCGTCTGTGGAATTTCTTGTTTCTCTGCGGTTAATCTCCTTAAGCATGTCGGCCGATCGACCGAGCGAAACCGGCTTGTCTGGCTGATGATCGCCGCGGCCTCGACCGGGTTCGGCATATGGGCGACGCATTTCATCGCCATGACCGCGTTTACGCCGGGAATACCGAACGCATACAATCCGGGATTATCCGCCTTTTCGCTTGCCGCCGCCGTCATCCTGACCGCGCTTGGGATGTGGGTCGCCACCTTGCGCCGCGGCATCGACCATTTCCTCGTCGGTGGTGCCATTCTGGGCGGCGCCATCGCGACGATGCACTACATCGGCATGGCGGCTTTCGAGGTCGAAGGCCGGGTCGTATGGAACCTGCTCCTTGTCGCGATATCGCTTCTGGCCGGCGTGACCCTTGCGGCACTGGCGCTCCTGGTCGTCTTGCGCCGCCCGTCAGCACTCGCGACTCTCGGCGGCGCCGCGCTTTTGACGCTGGCCATTTGCAGCTTGCATTTCATCGCGATGGCCGCGGTGTCGATCATTCCGGATTCCTCGATTGAAATATCCGAACATTCCGTCGAGCCCATTTCCCAGGCCTTTGCCGCAGCGGTCGCCAGCCTTGTAATCCTTGTGCTGTCAGGTGCCGCGCTGTGGATC
This sequence comes from Mesorhizobium sp. M0340, assembly GCF_040321535.1. Classification (NCBI taxonomy): domain Bacteria; kingdom Pseudomonadati; phylum Pseudomonadota; class Alphaproteobacteria; order Hyphomicrobiales; family Phyllobacteriaceae; genus Mesorhizobium; species Mesorhizobium sp. M0340. Next base: position 45,363 of record NZ_JAMYRR010000022.1, read on the forward strand.
GATCTGCGCTTTCGCCGCCAGAAGCTCGAGGCCGAGCGCATGCACGATCTCGCCAATGCGGCGGTGGAAGGTCTGATCGTTTGCGATGGCACCCGCATCGTCAGCGCCAATGACAGTATGGCGAAGCTGACCGGAACAGCGACAGCCACCCTGAACACGATGCAACTCGGCGAGCTTTTCGACGGACAGAGCGCAGCCGCTATGTCCGGCTTCGGCGAACAGGCGCAGGAAGCGAAATTAAGGGGCAGCGACGGCGCGAGAATTCCTGTCGAGCTGATCGCCAGGAAGATCACCTACTGCGGCAGGCCTCATACGGTGCTTGCCGTTCGCGACATCCGTGAGCGCAAGAAGGCAGAAGAAGAGATCCTCCGCCTCGCGCATTTCGATCCGCTTACCGGGCTTGCCAATCGGCGGAGCTTTTCTTCCCGGCTGGAAGCAGAATTCGCCTCGATGGATCGTGGCGGCAAGGATGGATATCTGGCGCTCCTGCTGCTTAACCTCGACCGGTTCAAGCAAGTCAACGACCTCTACGGCCACAGCGCCGGTGACGCGATGCTGCAGAAGCTCGCGCACTGCATCTCCGGCATCCCGCGCAACGGACAGATGCTCGCGCGTCTCGGCGGTGACGAATTTGCCATCATAGCTCCGAACCTCCCCGACCCCCTGGCCGCAGGCCGGATAGCCGAGGACTTGTTGGCGGCGATCCGCGAGGAAAACAGGGTTTCGGTCGGCTCCGGCCTCGTCTCGGCCAGCATCGGCATCGCCTTCTTTCCGCTGGATGCCGAAGACCAGGCCGGCCTGATCAGCCATGCCGACACGGCACTCCATCGCGCCAAAACCGAAGGCAGGGACACTTACCGGTTTTTCGAGATAGCCATGGGCACTGCGGCCCGCGACAAGCGCGTGATGGAGCATGAATTGCGCCAGGCCATCGCCCGCAAGGAGTTCCACCTCGTCTACCAGCCTCAGAAGGAAATCCGCGGCGGCAGGATGATCGGCTTCGAAGCCCTGGTCCGGTGGCAGCACCCTGAGCGGGGCGATATTTCTCCGGCTGTTTTCATCCCCGTGGCCGAGGACAGTGGCGCGATCGCCCAGATCGGCGACTGGGTGCTGACGACGGCTTGTAACGATGCTGCTCGCTGGACAAATCCGCTGATGGTCGCTGTCAACGTCTCCGCCGTGCAGCTTCACAATCCGAACTTCAGCCGCAAGGTGCATGACGCACTGGCGAGGTCAGGCCTGGCACCCGGCAGGCTGGAACTGGAGATCACCGAAACAGCCCTGGTGAAGGATATGCCCCGCGCGCTGGCAGCCTTGAGGCAGGTCAAGGCGCTTGGCGTGCATGTAGCGATGGACGATTTTGGCACCGGCTACTCTTCGCTGTCCAACCTTAGTGCCTTTCCCTTCGACAAGATCAAGATCGACGGGTCGTTCATCAAATCGGTCGACAAGAACGCCCAGTTCGCGGCGATCGTCCGCGCCGTGCTGGGGCTTGGACGCGGTCTCGGCCTACCGGTCCTTGCGGAAGGCATCGAGACGCCCGGTGAATTGCAGTTCCTGGACGCCGAGGCTTGCGAGATCGGGCAAGGCTATTACCTCGGCAAACCGGCTCCGATCGAGACGTTCGGCGAACTGACGGGCGTGGCTGCTCCGGCAATCCGCACAGCCAGCCGACGCGGCGCAAGCATTGCCGTGCTCAAGCCGCGCCTGCGCACGGTCTGAGCCTATCCCGGCTGAAGCGCCGCCTCGACCAGACGCTTGGCATCCGGCCCCGACCATTCGGCCGGGCCGTTCATATGGGCGATGAGGCAGCCTTGCCCATCGATCAGCATGGTGACGGGCAGACCTAGCGCCAGGCCGCGCGTCTTGACGTCGTTGAACAGCGCCATCGTGGCATCGCGATAGTAGCCGAGCGACTTGACACCGGTGTCCTCCAGGAATTTCTTCGGTTTGGCATCGTCGCCGGCATCGACGTTGACGGCAACAACCTGAAACGCATCGCTGCCCATCTCCTTCTGCAGCGCATCGAGCGCCGGCATTTCGGCGCGGCAAGGCGCACACCATGTCGCCCACAGATTGAGCAGCACCGTCTTGCCGGCATGATCGGCTATCGTCGTCGGCTTGCCGTCGGGGCCGTTGAAGGCAAGGCTTTTCAAGGATTGCGGCGGATCCGCCGGCAAAAGCGCGGCAACCTGGCCGGTAGCAGCGGCGGCGATCTTCTTGGCACGGTCGGTCTTGGCGACGCAGGCGGCGTCGTCCTTGCCGCCGGCGGCCACTTGCGCGGGCGCCTTGTTGCCAGAACTGCTTTCCCTGACATATACCGCGACCGCGCCGGCCAGCATGCCCGCAACCAAAGCGGCGAGGATGAGACGCAAAGCCGGGAAGAATCTATTGCCGTCTGCCATTTTTGAAAAACTGCTCCGGAGCACGGGTTATAGCGATGAACGACAAGAAGGCCAGCAACCAGATGTGGGGCGGACGTTTTGCCTCGGGTCCGGCCGCAATCATGGAAGCGATCAACGCGTCGATCTCGTTCGACCGCAAACTCTATGCGCAGGATATTCGCGGCTCGATCGCCCATTGCCAGATGCTGGCGCAAACGGGCATTATTTCGGCGGCCGATCAAGAAAAAATCACTCACGGGCTGAACACGATCCTGGCAGAGATCGAGACCGGCACATTCGAGTTCTCCACCAGGCTGGAAGACATCCACATGAATATCGAGGCCCGTCTGGCCGATTTGATCGGGCCCGCAGCTGGCCGCCTGCATACCGCCCGCTCGCGCAATGACCAGGTGGCGGTCGACCTCAGGCTGTGGGTCAAGGACGAGTGCTTTCGCGTCGCCGAGGCGCTGAAGGGCCTGATCACGGCGTTCCTGGATCGCGCCGAGGAGCATGCGGCAACGGTGATGCCGGGCTTCACCCACATGCAGGCGGCGCAGCCGGTGACCTTCGGCCATCACTGCATGGCCTATGTCGAGATGTTTGCGCGCGACCTGTCTCGCGTCCGCGATGCGATTGAGCGTATGGATGAAAGCCCGCTCGGCGCTGCCGCCCTTGCCGGCACCAGCTTTCCGATTGACAGGCACGAGACAGCGAAGGCGCTTGGCTTCCGCGAGCCGATGCGCAATTCGCTCGACAGCGTTTCGGATCGCGATTTCGCGCTCGAGTTCCTGGGCGTAGCAGCGATCTGCGCGACGCATCTGTCGCGACTGGCTGAAGAGATCATCATCTGGTCGACGCCGCAATTCGGCTTCGTCAGGCTGTCGGATAGTTTCTCGACGGGTTCGTCGATCATGCCGCAGAAGAAGAATCCCGACGCTGCCGAACTGGTGCGCGGCAAGACCGGCCGCGTCACCGGGCACCTCGTCGGCTTGCTGACAGTAATGAAGGGCATGCCGCTGACCTATGGCAAGGACATGCAGGAAGACAAGGAATCCGTCTTCGACGCGGCCGAGACGCTCGACCTGATGCTGGCGGCAATGACCGGCATGGTGCGCGACATGACGGTGAACACTGCGGCGATGAAAAAGGCTGCCGGCGCCGGCTATTCGACTGCGACCGACCTCGCCGACTGGCTGGTGCGCACGCTCGGCCTGCCGTTCCGCGAGGCGCACCATATCACTGGCCGGGCGGTGGCGCTGGCCGACGACAGGAAGATCGGGCTCGACAGGCTTTCGCTGGAGGATCTGCAGTCCATTCACCCCGGTATCAGCGCCGACGTGTTTTCGGTTCTTGCCGTGCAGAATTCTGTAAAGAGCCGCACGAGCTTCGGCGGCACCGCGCCGTCCGAGGTGCGCAAGCAGATCCGCTACTGGAAAAAGCGACTCGCCAAAGCGTAAGACGCGGGGTGCAATGGCCGCAAAACTCGGCTAGAAGCGGCTGCGGGCAACAGTTTCGGACGGATGGCACGATGACCGAAAGCAGGATTTTGGTGACGCTGACGCTGTTGGCAGCAATGGCCACCGTTGCGGCCTGCGGCAGGAAGGCTGCGCTCGATACGCCCTACGCGGCCGCCGTGCAGGCCCGCAAGGACGCCGAGAAGGCCAAGCAACCTTTGCCGCCGGAGCCGGAAAAACCTGTTGAGGACAAGAAATTCATCCTCGACCCGCTGCTCTGATTTTTCGGACCAATCTCGTGAACCATTTCGACTACCGCGACGGCGCGCTGCATGCCGAGGACGTGGCGATATCAGACATCGCCGCCAGCGTCGGCACGCCGTTCTATTGTTATTCGACGGCGACGCTGACCAGGCATTTTCGCGTCTTCACAGAGGCCTTTGCCGGGCTCGACGCCCTCGTCTGCTATGCCATGAAGGCGAATTCGAACCAGGCCGTGCTGAAGGTGTTGGCAAGACTCGGCGCCGGCGCCGACGTGGTCTCGGAGGGCGAATTGCGCCGCGCTTTGGCGGCCGGCATTCCGGCAAGCAAGATCCTGTTTTCGGGCGTCGGCAAGACCGGGCGCGAAATGGATTTTGCGCTCTCGGCCGGCATTCTCTGTTTCAACGTCGAATCCGAACCGGAGCTGGAGCTGCTGTCGGCCCGCGCGACCGCGCTGGGCAAGATCGCGCCGATCTCGCTGCGCATCAATCCGGATGTCGACGCCAGGACGCACAACAAAATTTCGACTGGGAAGGCCGAGAACAAGTTCGGCATTCCCTGGCAGCAGGCACGAAAGGTTTATGCCCGCGCGGCTGAGCTGCCGGGCATCAAGGTCACCGGCATAGACACCCATATCGGCAGCCAGATCACCGAATTGCAGCCCTTCGACGAGGCCTTTGCGCTGCTGGTGGAGCTGGTCGGCGCCCTGCGCTCCGACGGTCATGCCATCGAGCACATCGATGTCGGCGGCGGCCTTGGCATTCCCTACCGCGTCGACAACAACCCGCCGCCTTTGCCCGATGCCTATGCCCGGATCGTCAGAAAGCATGTCGCCGAGCTCGGGCTGAAAGTGATGTTCGAGCCAGGCCGGCTGATCGTCGGCAATGCCGGCATCCTGGTCTCGGCGGTGATCTTCGTGAAGGAGGGCGACGCCAAGAACTTCCTCGTCGTCGACGCCGCGATGAACGACCTGATCCGGCCGACGCTTTACGACGCTTTCCACGACATCAAGCCGGTGGCGCAGCAGCCGGCCGCAGCACCGCGCATGAAGGTCGATGTCGTCGGCCCGGTTTGCGAGACCGGCGACTATCTCGGGCTCGACCGTGACCTGCCCCGGCTGAAATCCGGCGACCTGATCGCTGTCGCCACCGCCGGCGCCTATGGCGCCGTCCAGGCCGGCACCTACAATACCAGGCTGCTGGTACCGGAAGTGCTGGTCGACGGCGACCGCTTCCACGTTGTGCGCCCGCGCCAGACCTATGACGAGCTGATCGGACTGGATTCGGTGCCGGACTGGTTGGAGTAGAACTCTGCAGCTACAGGCGGTGCTGAATGAGCGCCCTGGTTTCGGCGATCCTGTTCTCGTTCCGGCGATAGAATGTCCACTGCTTGATGCGCTTGCTGCGCAAAAGCCCTGCCTGGGTCAGCACACGCATATGTTCGCTGAGCGTCGCCTGGGTGATCCCCAGCTTTTCCGCGATCAGCAGCGCGCAGACTCCGTCGTCGACCAGATCGCCGTCCGCCTGCGGCGGAAAATGCGCGCGCGGGTCCTTGAGCCAATCGAGGATCTGCAGCCTGCGCTCGTTGGCAATCGCTTTGAAGACATCGACCTCTTGCATTTAGCTACTTTGCCAAGTTACTAAGTAATGTCAACTCTGAATGTCAGCCCTGGGAGTGAATGCATGCTGCACGGCCACACGATCACACGCGAGCGCATTGCGGCGATGGAACCACGCATCCGGCCCTTCGTGCGCCACACGCCGGTGCTGCGCGTCGACATGGCCGATTTCGGCCGTCCGCCTCTGCCGGTCGACCTGAAGCTTGAGTGCTTGCAGCATTCCGGCTCGTTCAAGGCGCGTGGTGCGTTCACCAATCTCCTCGAACGGCCGGTTCCTGCGGCCGGCGTCGTCGCCGCATCGGGCGGCAATCACGGCGCCGCCGTCGCCTATGCCGCCATGCGACTCGGCCACAAGGCGACCATCTTTGTTCCCGAAGTGAGCCCGCAGGCCAAGCTGGACCGCATCCGCGGCTACGGCGCCGAGCTGATCGTCGGCGGCGCCCGTTATGCCGAGGCGCTGGCCGCCAGCGAGAGCTTCGCCGAAAAATCCGGCGCCCTGCAGATCCACGCCTTCAACCAGGAGGAGACGCTGGTCGGGCAGGGCACGCTCGGCCTCGAAATCGAGGCCGACCTGCCGGAGCTCGACACCCTGCTGGTCGCTGTCGGCGGCGGCGGCCTGATCGGCGGCATCGCCGCCTGGTTTTCCGGCCGCATCAGGATCATCGCGGTCGAGCCGGAGGGTGCGCCGACGCTTCATCGCGCGTTCGCGGCGGGCCGACCCGTCGACGCGCCGGCTGAGGGCGTCGCCGCCGATTCGCTCGCGCCAAAGCGTGTCGGCGAAATGATGTTTCCTATCGCCGAGGCATTCGTCGAGCGCTCGATCCTGGTCGGCGACGACGACATTGTCGCCGCCCAGGCGGCGCTGTGGGACCGCGTGCGAATCATCTCCGAGCCGGGCGGTGCGGCCGCCTTCGCGGCGCTCCTGTCCGGCCGCTACGCACCGGCTAGAGGCGAGCGCGTTGCCGTACTGGTCTGCGGCGCAAACGCCAATCCGGCGAAATTCTGACAATATCCGGGGCATTATTGTTCACGTTTTGGGGAACCGCCTCGCCTTCGCCGTGTTTGTTGGTATCCTTAGGGCGATGTGCATCCGCTTGGACGCACGAAGTACGCGCTAAGATTTTAGGTCTTCGCATCGTGCTTCCCGGAAATCGACTTTTCGGGCCCATGCGATAGACTCGTGAGGCCTGGGCTATCCCGCCCGGCCAGGAAGGGCCGATGACGCAACGACCCATTTTCACCAGCGATCGCAGTCTGGCCAGGCGCCTTGCCTTGAGCCGGCTGGGGACGCAGGTCTCGATAATCGTCGAACGCGGCTGGCCATTGCTGCTGCCGCTGATCATCGTCGCCAGCCTGTTCCTCAGCATTTCGTGGCTCGGCCTGTTCCCATTTTTGCCCGATCTGGCGCGGATCGGTCTTATCACGGCATTCGGCGTCGCAGCGCTTGCCGCACTCTATCCGCTGCGTTTCTTCCGCACGCCATCCAGTGCCGAGGTCGACCGCCGCATCGAGGCGGCCAACCGGCTCCTGCACAGCCCGGTGCAGGTCCAGACCGATCGTCCGAGCGGCAAGGAAAGCATTTTTTCGCAAGCCCTGTGGCGCGAGCATCAGCGGCGCATGGCTGACCGGCTGGGCGAGCTTGGCGGCGACGTGCCGCGCACACGCGTGCCGGAACGCGACCCGTGGGCGTTGCGCGCCGTTGCGGCGCTTTTGTTGGTCACTGCCTTTGCCTTCTCCTTCGGGCCGTCGGGCGGCAGGCTGGGCGACGGCTTTGTTGCCCGTACCGCCCGCGACGTCGTGCCGCCGCGCATTGATGCCTGGGTGACGCCGCCGGCCTATACCGGCAGGCCGCCGATATTCCTGAACGCCCCAGTCCTTGCCAACAACGCCACTCAAGCGGCGCCGACCTTCACCGTTCCGGAGGGCAGCGATGTGTCGCTGCGCGTCACCGGCGGTTCGGGCGAGGAAACGCTGAGCTACGCCGACACTGGCGGCAACACCCGCGCCATCGATCCGACCGGGCCGCAAGCCGCCAAGACTGAGGCAGCTCCGGCAACGCCTTCCACCGTGCGCCAGTTCAGCGGCAAGTTGACGGCCGACGGCACGCTGACGCTGCAGTCCGGCGACGGCGAGCTCGGCCGCTGGGCCTTCGCCATAATTCCCGACAAGCCGCCGCAGATCCGCTTTGTCGGCGAGCCGAAGCGCGCCGTCAACGGCGCCTTCGAACTCAACTACCAGATCGACGACGACTATGGCGCGGCCTCCGCCAAGGCGGTTTTCGCATTGGCCGATCCGCAGGCGCCCAACGCGCATCCGCTCTATGGCCCGCCGGAAATGCCGCTGACGTTGCCGCGCCGCGGCGGCAAGGCCAATGCCGCTAAGACGACGAAGGACCTGACCGACCATGCCTGGGCCGGTGGCAACGTCAAGCTGTCGCTTGTCGCCACCGACGGTGCCGGACATACGGCGACCAGCGAAACCAAGACGCTGGTGATGCCGGAGCGGCCATTCTCCAACCCGTTGGCGCGGGCTGTGGTCGAGCAGCGCCGCATGCTGGCGCTCGACGCCTATGCCAAGGACCGCGTGCTCGACCTGATGGATGCGATCACGCTCAGGCCCGAAGACACGTTCGACAACATGACGCACTACCTCGCCATCATGAGCGCCCGCACCCGGCTGAAGATGGCCGGCAGCGACGATCAATTGCGCGACGAGGTCGCTTACCTCTGGGAGATCGCGCTCGGCATCGAGGAAGGCAATCTGTCGGCGGCCGAGAAGCGGCTGCGCCAGGCGCAGCAGGCGCTGCAGGATGCGATCAAGAACGGCGCCAGCGACCAGGAGATCGAGAAGGCGATGAAGGAACTGCGCGAGGCGATGAACCAGTTCCTGCAGGAATTCACGGCGCGGGCGCAGCAGAATCCGAATGCGCCACAGATGCAGCAGAACGGCCGGGAACTGCGCCAGAGCGACATCGACCGCATGATGGACCAGATCGAGAACCTGGCGAAATCCGGCAATCGCGACCAGGCGCAGCAATTGCTGTCTGAGCTGCAGGACATGATGAACAATCTGCAGGCAGGCCGCCAGCAACAAGGCGGTCAGCAGGACAGCGAGATGCGTCAGCAGATGGATAAGCTGGGCGAGATCATGCGGCGCCAGCAGGAGATGATGAACGACACCTTCCGCATGGACCAGATGCAGCGTGGCCAGCAACAGCGCGGGCAGAACCGCGACGAGCAGCTCGGCGAGAACGGTGAGCCGGGCCCGATGGACGAACAGGGCAAGCCCGGCCTGGGCGACGACCGCGATCCGCTCGGCCGGCCGGGGCAGATGACGCCGCAGGAATTCGCCGATGCGATGAAGCAGTTGCAGGAAGGCCAGGGCAAGCTGCAGAGCGAGCTCGATCAATTGAGGAAGAGCCTCGAAGGCATGGGCCTCGACCCCAATGAGGGGTTTGGCGAGGCCGGCAAATCCATGGGCAATGCCGAACAGGCGCTCGGCGAAGGCGAAGGCGACCAGGCCGTCGGTCACCAGGGCCGCGCATTGGAAGCCTTGCGCAGGGGCGCCAAGGACATGATGAAGCAATTGCAGGCGATGCAAGGCGACCAGGGCGGCAACGGCCAGGGCGGACGACAGCAGAATGCCGATCGTGACCCGCTCGGGCGGCCCCGCACCAGCGAGGGTCCCGATGACGGGAGTTCGGTGAGAGTGCCTGACGAGATCGACGTGCAGCGTGCCCGCCAAATCCTCGAAGCGATCCGCAAGCGGCTCGGCAATGCACTCAGCCCCGATATCGAGCGCAGCTATCTGGAGCGGCTGCTGGAGCTGAAGTAAGGCTGCCTGTATTCGGAAGATCGCCGCGCGCGGTCCGTGCTGGCCGCCACCGCCGGACTGAGCGGCATTCTTTAACGGTTGGTGAAAGCCTCGCGGATCGCCTCTTCCATGCCGTCGATGGCCTCGCCGGAAGCGTTCGGGTTGCGCCGCAGCACCACGTTCGAGGAATCGATGTCGCCGAACCCGTCGGCGGTCGTAAGCTCGCGGCAGCCGGCCGGGATGTTGCTGCGCGAGATCGGCGCAATCGCCAGCCCGGAGGTGACGGCGAGCCGCAGGCCGCCATTGGTATCGCTGGTGTAGGCGACACGATAGGCGAGATCGCGCTGTTCCAGCGACTTTATCGCGAAATCCTTGCACCAACCGGCACGGTTGTAGAGCGCGATCGGCACCGGCCGCTCCTCATGCATGTGATGCAGCTCTGACGTCACCCATACGGTCGGGTCATGCATCAGCACCTCACCGCCCGACAGATCCTGCCATTCGAACACCACCGCCAGATCGAGCTCGCCAGCGGCGAGCGCCGCGATCTGCGCACCGGAATGCGCGTAGCGGACGGTGATGTCGACCTGAGGATGGCGCTTGGCAAAGGCGCCGAGCGCGCGCGACAGGATCGCGTGGCCATATTCCTCCGGGATACCGATGCGCACCGGCCCGCCAAGCGGCGCCGCGACCATCGATGCCGCCGTCTCGTCGAGCAGTGAAACGATGCGCCTGGCGTTGGCGATGAGCTCGCCGCCGCGCCGTGTCAGCGCCACACCGCGCGAGCCGCGCTCGAACAGGCTGTCGCCGATCATGCCTTCAAGCTTCTTCATCTGCATCGAGACCGCCGACTGGGTGCGGCCGGCCCGCTCCGCCGCCTTGGTGAAATTGCCACTGTCGGCGACCGCCACGAAGGTTCGCAACAGGTCGCTGTCGAGATTGGGTCGCATGTGCCCGCCATAAGAAAATCTGATTGCTGGCATCATTCCAATTCGTTTGCAACATGTCAAACGGCGGACAATAGTTCGCCTTACCCATTGGATATGCGGCCGCGAAATCGGCCGCGGACCAATCAAAAGTCCTCACTCGTACCCGCTGCCCGAAATGGCGGCGGGTTCTTTTTACCCGGATGCAGGCCTGCGTTCGGCCGCGCACGCGGGGACAGGAGCGCCTATGCAGAATCGGCTTGTGCTCGGCATCCTCAGCCTCTGTCTCGGCGTACTGGTCTTTTCGCTGCAGGACCCGCTGGTCAAGGCGGTGTCGAGCCACTATCCGGTCACCGAGGTGATGGCGATCCGCTCGATCGTCGCCTTGCCGATCCTGGTTTTCCTCGTCCACGCCGATGTCGGATTGCAGGCAATCCTGTCGAAGCGGTTCGGCATGCTGACGATGCGCGCCTTCATCCAGTTCACCTCCTACACGGCCTACTATCTGGCAATCGCCGCCCTGCCGCTGGCTGACGCGGTGGCGCTCTATTTCATGGCGCCGCTGTTCATCATGGCGCTGGCCGGCCCCTATCTCGGCGAACGCGTGTCCTGGCAGGCGCTCGCCACCGTCCTGGTCGGCATGCTCGGCGTGCTGGTGATGGTGCGCCCAGGCGCCGGCTTGTTCGACTGGGCGGCGCTGCTGTCACTAGGTTCGGCTCTGCTCTACGGTTTCTCGCAGCTGATGGCGCGCAAGATCGGCGACACCGAATCCTCGACCGTCATGGCGTTCTATCAGAACGGCGCCTATCTGGTCGGCGCGGCCTTGGTAGCGGCATTGTTTTGGCTGGCAGGCATTGACCACGCCGTGCATCCGAGCCTCGAGTTCCTCGTCCGGCCATGGGCCTGGCCGGCGACGCCGGATCTCCTCAAGATGGGGGCATGCGGCTTCGTTGCCTCGGCCGGAATGATCCTGTTGTCGCAGGCCTACCGGCTGGCGCCCGCCAACAGCGTCGCTACCTTCGAATACACCGGTATCATCTGGTCGCCGCTATGGGGTTTTCTGTTCTTTGCCGAAATGCCGCGACCAGCGACGGCGGCCGGCGCAGCCCTCATCATCGGCGCCGGGCTTTTTGCGCTCAATGCCGGCCGGCGCCGGAGCGGCGAGCCAGCCATTGCGGCGACCGGCGACCCTGCCTGAAGGCGGTCGACCTTAGGCTTTAGGCGAAGCAGGCGAGCGCCTGTTCGACGCGGGCGCGGATTTCAGCCAGCGCGAACGGTTTTTGCACGACGTCGAGAATAATGCCGTCCAATTCCTCGGCGCGCTCGCGTTGGTCGGCATAGCCGGTCATCAGCACGATCTTCACCGCCGGGAACAGCGCCACTGCCGCCTTGGCCATCTCGATGCCGTCCATCTCCGGCATGCGGATGTCGGACAGCACAAGGTCGTAGCCCCCCTGCGCCGCCCCGATCAGAGAAAGACCGTGCGCGCCATCGACGGCAACAGTGACATTATGCCCGGCGCGTTCGAGCGCACGGGCGGCGAGGCTGCGGACGGATTCATCGTCCTCGACGATCAGGAGCTTTGCCATGGGCAGGATATTTGGCGAGGAAAAGTTGATGTTTCCTGAACCGCGAGCGGCGACAACCCAACTAGGCGTCGCCCTTGACGATGCCGACGAAGGGCAATTCGCGAAATGCGTGGGCGACGTCCATGCCATAGCCGACGACGAAATAATCGGGGCAGTCGAAGCCGACATAGTCGGCGTTGAGCGTGGTCTGGCGGCGCATGCGCTTGTCGAGCAGCACGGCGATGGCACAGCTCCTGGCGCCGCGCGACAGCATGAGGTCGCGGGTGAAACTCAGCGTTTTGCCGGATTCCAGAATGTCGTCGATGAGAAGCACGTCGCGACCGGCGACCTCGTTGTCGATGTCGCGCAGCACCCTCACCTCGCCGCTGGTCGTGCCGGCGCCATAGCTGGAGATGAAGATGAACTCGACCTCCGGCGACAGGCCGACATCGTGCATGGCACGGATAAGATCGGCGGCGAAGATGAATGATCCCTTCAGCACCGAGATTACCAGAAGGTCCTGGTAGTCGTGCCCGGCGATCTCCTTGGCAAGTTCCAGGTTCCGCCGCGCAATGGCGGACGCTGAAAACAGGACTTCGATGTCCTTGCCGCGCACAACTGGCATTGGCTGCCCTTCCAGAAATGATCGCCATGTAGGCGAAGCCGACCGAAACGGTCTTCAACCCCGTTTCTAGGCATGTCGAGCCGGCTGGCAAGGCCAAATCTTACGCAGAACGCCCGCGAACGGTCGGATGCCCCCAGCGCGTCGCGAATCGTTTACCTGGTGACCTGTTGATTTTCTGGCGCCGTTCTAACGAACCAGCGCATGGCCGCCCGACATCCAGAAGGCGGCAAAGGCGGCGCCGACGCCGACAATCCAGAAGATCGGCCCACCGTGCACCCACAACGGCCGTTCGACGGCGGTTTCGGGCTTGCGCAACATGTCCATGCCTTCGATCGAAGGCGTGGAAATCATGCGCGCAGGCGGCGGCGCAAAGTCTGGGCGTGTAAAATGGCGGGGCAGCACCTCATAGTCGGCATCGATGACGTCGGTGGTCACGTCATGCATGATGCGTTCCGGCCCGGCGGCCGGATCGGTCATGATTTCGCCGGAAACCGGGCGCGCGGTTCGATCCTCAGCCATCATGGCCCGACACTACAGCACCTGTTCGCCGTTCGTTTCTTTTGGGTAAACGGAAATGGTTAACGCTTCCCCACCGGAACCCCTGTGACTCGCTCGAAAAGCCGCCAAATTAACCGTCGGTTAACCATGCCGGCCGATGGTCTTACCACAGAAAGGGCTGGCATCTCGCCGCCAAGAATTTCAGGTCGTCGAAAGTGATCCGCTTTGAAAATGTCGGCCTCCGCTATGGCATGGGTCCGGAGATTCTCCGCGACATCTCCTTGCACATTCCGGAGCGCTCCTTTCAGTTCCTGAGCGGACCTTCAGGCGCCGGCAAGACGACGTTGCTGCGGCTTTTGTTCATGTCGCTGAAGCCGACGCGCGGCCTGATCACCATTTTCGGCAAGGACCGTTCGCGCATCTCGCGCACCGAATTGCCGCATCTGAGACGGCGCATCGGCGTGGTGTTCCAGGATTTTCGCCTGCTCGACCATATGACCACCTATGAGAACGTGGCCTTGCCGCTACGCGTACGCGGCCGCGAGGAGGCTACCTACCGCACCGACGTCACCGAGCTGCTGAAATGGGTCGGCCTCGGCGAGCGCATGCATGTGCTGCCGCCGGTGCTGTCTGGCGGCGAGAAGCAGCGCGCCGCCATCGCCCGCGCGTTGATCGAGCAGCCCGAGATCCTGCTCGCCGACGAGCCGACCGGCAATGTCGACCCGCCGCTGGCGCGACGCTTGCTGCGGTTGTTCATCGAGCTCAACCGGCTGGGGACCGCCGTGGTGATTGCCACACACGACCTCGGCCTGATGGAACAGGTGGACGCACGGCGAATGATCCTGGCCGGCGGAAGGCTGGACATCTATGACTGAGCTCTCTGTCGAACATTTCGAGGGTCAGGACGCCGCGGCGGCAAAGCCCCGCGTCCAGCGCAAGATGGCGCCGATCGTGCCGGCGCAGAACATCGCCGGCCGGGCGCTGGTGCTGGTCATCGCCATCATGACGTTTCTGTCCTGTCTGACGTTTGGCGCAGTCACGCTGGTGCGTGACACCGCCTCCGTCTGGGAGAACCAGATCTCGCGCGAAGCGACCATCCAGATCAAGCCGGTCGACGGCCTCGACATGGAGGCCGCACTTGCGCTTGCCTCGCAGATCGCCGGCGAGTTCCCTGGCGTGAAAAGCGCCAGGATCGTCGATCGCGAAGCAACGGCCCGACTGCTCGAGCCTTGGCTGGGCTCGGGCCTGAACATCGATGAGCTGCCGGTGCCGCGCCTGATCATCATCACCATTGACGAGAACAGTCCGCCCGATTTCGCCGCACTGCGTGCGGCAATCACGCCGAAGCTGCCGAGCGCCTCGCTCGACGATCATCGCACCTGGGTCGACCGGCTGGTTGCTATGGCCCGCACCACGGTAACGATCGGTATCGCAGTGCTGGCGCTGATGCTGTCTGCGACGGTGCTGACCGTTGTATTCGCGACGCGCGGCGCCATGGCCGGCAACGGCCACATCATCGAGGTGCTGCATTTCGTCGGCGCCGAGGCGCGCTTCATCGCGCGCGAATTCCGCCGGCATTTTCTGGTCACCGGCATGAAGGGCGCCGCGGCAGGCGGCGCCGCGGCGATCCTCGTCTTCATCGTCTTCTCCTGGTGGTCGTCACGCAATATGGCGACACCGCAGGCCGACCAGGCGGCCGCCCTGTTCGGTAATTTCGCCATCGGCTCGGCGGGTTATCTCGGGGTCGCTGTCATGGTGCTGGTAATCGGCGCGCTGACGGCGGCAACCTCCCATTTCACCGTGGTTACCTATCTCAGCGACATCGATATTCGCCAGCCGGACGCCGGCTAAAGGAAAGATCGATCACGGATGAAAACGCCTCGTCACGAAAATTGCATTTTTTTCCTACCAAAGGCCGTATTTCGGGATTAACCATTTCATGATGGACGTTCGGGACTCGACCGATACCGCTGGGTGCATGCCAGTGCTGGTTGCGCGTCCGCATGAATTCGCCGGGCCTGATGAATTTGCCAAGCCGGATCAATCCGCCAAACATGGGCGGCTGCTGGCAGCCCGCTCCTTGCGCCTCTCGGCTCTCCTTCTGCTCGCCTTTGTGGCGTTGTTTGTTGCCGGCTTCGGCTGGTTCGCCAATACCGTCAGCCGTCTGACGACGCCCGCCAATCCGGCAAGGGCAGACGCTATCATCGTGCTGACCGGCGGCCAGTCGCGACTCGACGCTGCTATGGGCCTGCTTGCGTCAGGCAAGGGCGAGCGGCTGCTGATCAGCGGCGTCCATCCTTCCGCCAGCCGCCGCCAGCTTCAAGCCGCGACCGGCGGCGACAAGAGGCTGTTTTCATGCTGCGTCGACATCGACCGCGCTGCGCTCGACACGATCGGCAATGCCGAGGAAAGCGCCAAATGGGTCGAGGACCATGCCTACGGCACGGTCATTCTCGTCACCAACAATTATCACATGCCGCGCAGCCTGCTGGAAATGGGCCGGCTGCTGCACGGCGCAAGGCTCGAGCCCTATCCGGTGGTCAACACCAACCTCGAGAATGGCGGCTGGCTGACCAAGCCGGAAGCGCTGCGTGTGCTGTTCACCGAATATAACAAATACCTGCTGGCGCTGGCGCGCGGCATCATGCCGGTGAAGCAAACCGAGAGCGTCGCGCTGGCCGACGCCGCAGGCGGAAGCTGAACGGCACCGGCACTTTTTATCCCCTGGCTCTTATTCCCTGGCTGCTGCATCCGATCGCAAGCGTGCGATCTCCTGTTCGAGCCGTTCGATGCGCTTGTCGCGTTCGCCCAGCGCCGCCGCCACGTCGGCCGCTTCGAAACGCTGCGGGATGTGCTGCGAACAATTTGAATCCCAAGCCGAAACCGTAAACAGGATAACCTGCTCGGGTCGCGCCTTATAGTCTTGCGGCATCAGCTTTGCCGTCAGCTCGGTATCGCCCTCGACGACTTGCGCTTTGCCCCAGATCTTGATGCGCTGCCGGTGCGCATAATCGATCAGAAACAGGAAAGCCTGTGGGTTGTCGCTGAGGTTGCCCTGGGTGATGAACTGCCTGTTGCCGGAAAAATCGGCAAAGCCGATCGTCCGTTCGTCGAGCACCTTGAGGAAACCGGCAGGCCCGCCGCGATGCTGGATGTAAGGCTGCCCGTCCGCATTGGCGGTCGACAGAAAGACGCTGGTCTGCGCCTCGATGAAGGCGGCGAGATCGGGCGTGATTGCCGCCTGCCAGCTACCACGCTCCTCGACGCGGACATAGGCCTGGCGCGAGCCCTTGCGGGCCTGGATCGCCTTCACCGTCGGGGTGAAGGCGACATCGCTGGTGTGAGCGTTCATGAAGATCTCCTTAGGCGCCGAGTTGCGCTGCATTGTTCGCCTACGAGAATAGGGCCTTCCGTCTTCGAGATGCAGATGCGATATGTGCAACCTATCCTTCCGTTTTTCGGAAGAGCAAATTTTCGGTAGAGCTATGGATCGCCTCCAATCCATGTCGCTTTTCGTTGCCGCGGCGGAGACAGGCAGCCTCTCGGCTGCCGGGCGTCGCTTCGGCAT
This sequence comes from Mesorhizobium sp. M0340, assembly GCF_040321535.1. Taxonomy (NCBI): domain Bacteria; kingdom Pseudomonadati; phylum Pseudomonadota; class Alphaproteobacteria; order Hyphomicrobiales; family Phyllobacteriaceae; genus Mesorhizobium; species Mesorhizobium sp. M0340. The sequence goes on from NZ_JAMYRR010000022.1 coordinate 62,078, forward strand.
TCCGCTGACGACGGTCAGCCGCAAGGTTTCGGACCTGGAAAAGCACCTGAAGACACGGCTGTTGAACCGCTCGGCACGGCAGCTGTCGCTGACCGATGCAGGCCACGCCTATCTCGCCGCCTGTCGTCGCATTCTCGATGAGATCGGCGAGGCCGAGCGAATGGCCGCCGGCGAATACAGCGCCCCGACCGGCGAACTGATCGTCACTGCGCCGATCGTCTTCGGCCGCCTGCATGTGCTGCCGGTCGTCACCGGCTTCCTCTCCGTCTATCCCGAGGTAAGTGTGCGGCTGACACTCGCCGACCGGATAACCCAACTGGTCGAAGAGCACATCGACCTCGCCATCCGCATCGGCGAGCTTGCCGATTCGAGCCTGATCGCCACCCGCCTGGGTTCAATCCGCCGCGTCGTTTGCGCGAGCCCGGCCTATCTCGCCGAGCACGGCACACCGAAAACGACGCAAGACCTTGCAGGAACAGTGCAATCACCTTCGAAGGGCTCACCGCCGCCAGTTGGAGCTTCGCCACCGGCAAGGCTGAATTCAGCGTGCCGATCCGCTCCAGGTTACGGGTCAACACGGCTGAGGCAGCAATCGATGCGGCGATTGCCGGCGTCGGCGTGACGAGGCTGCTTTCCTACCAGATCGCCCCCGCCGTCCGGTCTGGTACGCTGCGCCCGGTGTTGCAGGAGTTCGAGCCAGACCCATGGCCGGTGAGTCTCGTGCATGCCGGCCAGGGTCTGCTGCCAGTGAAACTGCGTGCGTTTCTCGATTTCGCCGCCCCGCGCCTGAGACAGCGCCTGCTGCAGGCGACGTGGCAAATGTGACGAAGACGGCCCATCGCAAGAGCGGCCGATCGCCCGCCTCGCAGCGTTTCCTTTTTGCCGGCGCTTGGTGTAACCAACGCACACCTCCTCACCGGGCACTTGCTGTATGCTCTATTTCCGCTCGCTGGCGTTCAATCTCGCCTTCTACCTCAACTTGATCGTCCAGATGATCCTCTGGACTCCGTATTATTTTCTGTCGCCGCGCCATCGCGCCTGGTTTGTGCCGAAATTCTGGTCGCGCACCAGCATGTGGCTCTACGATAAGGTCGCCGGCACCAGGAGTGAGATCACCGGCCAGGAAAACCTGCCTGAAGGCTCCTTCATCCTGGCGCCGAAGCATCAGTCCTTCTGGGACACGATCGCTTTCCTGCCGTATCTCGACGATCCCGTTTACATATTGAAGCGGGAGCTGACCTGGATCCCGTTCTTCGGTTGGTACATCTTGAAGATGCGGATGATTCCGGTCGATCGCGGCAGCCGCTCGAAGGCATTGAAGATGGTTATCGCCGCGACCAAACAGGAATTGGCGCGCAATCCGCGCCAGCTCATCATCTATCCCGAGGGCACGCGCCGTGCGCCGGGCGACGAACCGGTCTACAAATACGGCATCGTCGAACTTTATGCGCAACTTGGCATTCCAGTGGTGCCCGTCGCTCACGTCGCCGGCCTCTATTGGCCGCGCCGCAAATTCCTGCGCTATCCCGGTACGATCAAGGCGCGCTTCCTGCCGCCGATCCCGCCGGGCCTCGGCAAGGAAGAATTCATGCACCGGCTGATCGGCGAGACGGAAGCAGCCTGCGACCAGCTCCTCGTCGAGGCGTCGCAGACGCCGAACCCGCCGCCGATGCCGCCGACGGCGGTGAAAAGGCTTGGTGAGCTGGACGCGAAACGTGAATTGAAAGGCTGAGACACCCTGCCGCGAACGCCAGAAGGGTTCACGGCAAGGCAGCCAGGCCGGCTGTTGCAATCAGCGTCACCGCAAACACCAGATTGATGATCCGCGACGCCAGCGGTTTGCGCAGCAAACGTGCAAAAGCCGCGCCGGCGAGAAGCCACAAGAGATGAATGGCAACGATCATCAAGGCGAGGACCGCCAGCTTGGCTGAAATAGCAAGACCGCCGGTGCCGGAAGACGCGCCAGCAAACACGGCGGCAATCGCCACATAGGCTTTCGGATTGGCAACGGCCAGAAGGAACCCGCCAAGGAAAGTGGGAAGCGGTGCCCTACCGACGCGTGCCGCCAGTGGCGGCGCCGTCGCTATCTTGAACGCCAGATAGAGGATGTAGGCTGCCGAGGCGACCGCCAACAGCGCTGCGAGCTTCGGCAGCGCGGTGAGAACGGCCATGATGCCCGTCACCACCACCAAAAGCACGAGGACCGTGCCGACAACGATTCCCGAGGCATAACGGAGCGAATCGCGCAGGCCGAACGCGGCGCCGATCGCGGTGACACTTATCGTCGCCGGCCCCGGGCCGCCCATAACGATGGCCGATGCCAGCACAAGCGCCAGCAATTGCTGCCATAGCTGCTGATCGAGAAGACCCTGTCCGGCCATGCGACGTCCCTGCATCCTGTGACGATGCAGGGACGGTAGGGCAAGGCAGCGGCGCCGGTCTTGAACGATCGTGCGCGGCTATGCGCTGCCCTTGTCGAGCTCGGCGATATCGTCTGGGCTGAGCTGCAACGACGCGGCCCGCATCAGGCTGTCGAGCTGGTCGAGCGTCGTCGCGCTGGCGATCGGAGCGGTGACGCCGGGCCGCGCCATCACCCAGGCAAGCGCCACTTCCGCCGGCGTGGCCGAATGTCTGGCCGACACGGCATCGAGCGCTGAGAGGATGCGCATGCCGCGCGTGTTGAGATAGCCTTTCACACCGCCACCGCGCGGGCTTTTGCCGAGGTCGGACTCGCTGCGGTACTTGCCGCTCAAAAATCCCTTGGCGAGGCTGAAATAGGTGATGACGCCGATGTCCTCGGCCGTGCAGAGGTCACGCAGCGGACCATCGAAGGACGAGCGGTCGTAGAGGTTGTACTCCGGCTGCAGCACCTCGTAGCGCGGCAGGCCGCGCAGGCTTGCCACGTCGAGTGCGGCGCGTAACTGGGCGGCGTCGAGGTTGGAAGCGCCGGCATAACGGATTTTGCCCTTGTCGAGCAGTTTCTGGTAAGCGCCGAGCGTTTCCTCATACGGCGTCGCCGGGTCGGGCCAATGCGACAGATAGAGATCGACGCTGTCGACCTGCAGCCTCTTCAGCGAAGCATCGATGGCCTTTTCGATATAGGCGGCCGAAAGGTCCCTCTTGCCCTGTCCCATATCCGAGCCGACCTTGGTGATGACGACGACCTTGTCGCGGTTGCCGCGGCTCTTCATCCATCTGCCGATGATGGCTTCGGATTCGCCGCCCTGGTGGCCGGCAATCCAGCGCGAATAGGAATCCGCCGTGTCGATGGCGTTGAAACCGGCCTCAATGAAGGCATCGAGCAGGTCGAACGAGGTTTTCTCATCGGCGGTCCAGCCAAACACGTTGCCGCCCAGAATCAATGGCGCGATGGATAGGTCGGTGCGACCGAGACGACGTTTCTGCAAGACTGATCTCCATGGTGATTCATGCTGGGGCGGATGGGAGCCGCCGACCGGGCTAACCTATGTCGCGCCGTGGCAACGTCAAACGTATAGCCTCTTTGCCAACCCGCCGGCGCTTCACAAAGCCGCGACCCGCCGCGCCGTGTCCGGCTCAAGGCGCTGGTTCCCGGAATCCAAACCAGCAGCCTCTGAAGAAACGATCTGGCAAATTTGGCACATAGATTGTCAAATCTGCCAATTCTGATTTTGCCAGCCGACCGTAGGTTCCGCCGCGCTAACGCGGTCGGCCGGGCCAGACTGTTGGCATGGGATCATTTGTTATGGAGAACGGCATGAAAGCAATCGTATTTGACGCCATCGGTTCGCCGCGCGACGTGCTCTACATGGACGACCTGCCGATTCCGCGCATCGGCGACGGCGAGGTGCTGGTCAGGATGGTCTCGGCTTCGATCAATCCGGGCGACTTCCTGTTTATCCAGGACCTCTATCCCGAACCGAAGAAGCCGCATTTTCCCCGGCAGATCGCGGGAAACCACGGTGCCGGCATCGTCGAAGCCGTTGGCGCGAATGTCTTGCTGGAACCGGGCACGCTTGTCGCGTTCAGCTATTATGGCAGCTGGGCCGAGTACGCGGCCATTCCCGCCGAATGGCTGATCCCGTTGCCTGCGGACTATCCGGTCGAACGCGCCGGGCAGATGGTGAACCCCATTACCGCGTGGGATCTGCTGACGGATTCCCGTGTCCGGCCCGGGCAGTGGCTGGCTGTCACGGCCGGCTATTCGTCGATTTCAACAATGGTGATGCAGTTCGCCCAACGACGCGGCATCAACGTCATCGCGCTGGTGCGGCGCTCGCACCAGAGCTTCGACCTGAAGACGCTTGGCGCCTCTGTCATTCTTGACCTTTCGGACTTGAAGGCAAGTATCCGGGAAGCGCTGATGGATATCACCGGCGGCGCCGGATTGAACGGGATTATCGACAATGTCGGCGGACCTGTCAGCGGCGAATTGATCCGCACCCTGGCGCTCGGCGGGCAGATGGTGATCAATGGCGGAATGAGTGCCGAGCGCTTCGAACTGCACAATTTCGATGTCTTGCTGAGCGGTGTCGAGATCAGGGCGAATATCTATCGCTATTTCTTTTCACCACCGGCCGAAGCCGACCGGCCTGTCCTACGCGAGATCATCGACATCTTTGGCCAGCCGGGCTTCCACGTTCCTGTCGGCGGTCTCCACGCGCTGACCGAGTTCAAGCTTGCGGTGGCAAACAGCCTGGATCGCGCCGATCTTGGTAAACAGATTTTCAGGATGTAGCCCGCGTCACGACACCGAAAACATCATGGTAACGCGATAAAAGGCGCTATGTCGTGATCCGTCTCGTCACGTCTTCCAGCCAATGATCGCTTATACCCAGTGCTTCGAGGTGCTCCAGCGTGCTGAGCACGTAATCCTCATTCCTCCCCGACTGGCCAACGGCGCCGCGAACGACGGCCGCCGCCTCGGCCGGGTCGAGCGCACCGGCATATTGCTCATGGCTGCGGTCCACGACATAGGCGATGGCTTCGACCGTCCCGCTCCCATCCGTTTCACTCTTGTCGAGGCGAACGCTGAGCACACGTTCGAGATAGACGTTGGTGACCAGCTCGCGTTCGCGCAGATAGGTGATGGCCTCGTTGCGCAGCTCGCCTGGGACCCGGAACGCCAGCCCGATGCAGGAGCCGCCGCGGTCGAGTCCGAGCACCAGGCCCGGCCGTTCGCGCGTGCCGCGATGCACGAAAGAGTAGACGCAGAGCGAACGGCGGTAGCCATGCAGGCGGGCACGCCGCGTCTCGACATGGGCAAATCCCGGCCGCCAGATCAGTGAGCCGTAGCCAAAAACCCAAAAATCGCCCATATCGCCAAGCCTGATTGTAACGAACCACTCCACCGGTGGTGTTTCAGTCCGTCTACCTGTTGTTGCCGCAAGCGACAGCCCGCCCGTGCCACCCGCGTTAACGAAAGCCGCAGCATGACGTCAAGTGACGAGCGCCAGCCGCCCAGCCAGCGTCGCCGCCTGTTGTGGCTTGCCGCTTTCATTCTCGTGCTGTTCGGCATCTACAGCGCGGGCTGGTTCTACCTGGCGGATCTGGTCGAGAGCGCCACCGATAAGGCGGTCGCCGATCTCGATGACAAGGGCATCAAGGCCGACTGTGCCAATCTCGCGGTCAGCGGCTATCCCTTCAGCTTCAGCCTTTCCTGCGACAGTCTGGCTTACGAGGACGACAGCCGCAACGTCGCGGCATCGACAGGCAAGATCAACGCCGCCACCCAGATCACGCGGCTTCTGTCGCCTGCCGCCGAGCTCAGGGGGCCACTCAGGACCTCCGTTCCCGGCATGACCCCGCTGTGGATCGACTGGGATGATCTGCGGGCCGACATAAAGCTGTCCTGGCCGCTGCCGAGACGCCTCTCGCTGCAGGCAGAAGGCCTGTCCGGCCAGACCGATCCGGCAGACGATGCCGATCCCGTCTCGCTGTTCAGCGCCGGAACTGCCAGCGGGCAATTGCGCCCAAACGGCCCGGACATCGACTATGCCGGCAATTTCACCGATCTCGAAATCGACGCGGCGGCCATCGACGGGCGCGTCTTGCCGCCGCTCGATGGCAGCGGCGATGTGACGCTGAAGAACGGCGTGACGCTGATCAAGGCAAACTCGAAGAGCCTGCGCGGCCTCGCGGCCGAAATCCACGAGCTCGATCTGTCGTCCGGAACTGCGCGCATCACCGTTTCCGGACCGCTGTCGGTCGATGACGACGGTCTCATAAATGCCGATCTGACGATCAAGCTCAATGATCCAAAGGCCGTGGCGGCAATCCTTGCCACCGCCATCCCCGAGCAGAAGAAAGAGATCCAAACCGGCTTTGCCGGACTGGCGCTGCTCGGCAACCAGCCGTCGATGCCGCTGAAGATCGTCAAGGGCAAGGCCTCGCTCGGCTTCATCCCGCTCGGCAAGATCAAGCCGCTCGACTAGAGTAATTCCAGGAAAAGTGTGAACGGTCTTCCGTCCGGAATTGCGCAAAAAACAAAGAGACAGAGCGGTTCGGCGTTTCCGTGAAACGATAAACCGCTCCAAGCCTGTCTGGCCTGCGATCGGCCTGCCGCGGCTTATCCCTTCGGCGGGTGTTCGACTGCCTGGCGACCAAAATCCGGTACGTCGATATCCTGGCCGGCCTCGATGATCGAGCGGCGGACGGCGCGGGTGCGGGTGAACAGGTCGAACAGCTTTTCGCCGTCGCCCCAGCGGATCGCCCGCTGCAGCGAGGACAGATCTTCCGAGAATCGCGCCAGCATTTCGAGGATGGCGTCCTTGTTGTGCAGGCAGACGTCACGCCACATGGTCGGGTCGGACGCGGCGAGACGGGTGAAGTCGCGAAAGCCGGAAGCCGAGTATTTGATGACCTCGGACTTGGTCACCGACTCCAGATCGTCGGCGGTACCGACGATGTTATAAGCGATGATGTGCGGCAGATGCGAAACGATGGCCAGCGTCATGTCGTGATGCTGCGGGTCCATCGTGTCGATGTTGGAGCCGCAGCGGCGCCAGAATTCCGAGAGCCTTTCCAGTGCCGCGGGATCGGTGCCGGGCAGCGGCGTGAAGATGCACCAGCGGTTCTCGAACAGTTCGGCAAAACCGGCATCCGGTCCCGACTTTTCGGTGCCGGCCAAAGGATGGCCGGGGATGAAGTGCACGCCATCAGGCACATGCGGCTGCATCTGCGCGATCACCGATGCTTTGGTCGAGCCGACATCGGTGAGGATGGCGCCCTTCTTCAGCGCCGGCGCGATCTCCGCGGCGACGATACCCGAAGAGCCGACCGGCACCGAAACGACGACCAGATCGGCATCGCGAACCGCCTCTTTCGCATCCGTCGTGTAGGCGTCGCCGAGGGCGAGTAGGCTCGCCCGCGCCAGCGTCGCTTCGCTGCGCGTCGAAATCGCGACTTGGCCGGCGAGCCCCTCGCGGCGGATGACGCGGGCAAGCGACGAGCCGATCAGGCCGATGCCGACCAGCGCGATCTTTTCGAACATCGGTGAGGTCATGGTGTTCTAGCTTTTCAGGAATGTCGCGAGTGCGGCGACAACGCCGCGGTTGGCCTCTTCGGTGCCGATGCTCATGCGCAGCGCGTTCGGAAAACCGTAGCCGGAAACGCGCCGCAATATGTAGCCGCGCGCACTGAGGTAGTCGTCGGCAGCCGCCGCCGAATGCTTTTTGTCCTCGGGAAAGTGGATAAGGATGAAATTGCCGACGCTCGGTGTCACCCGCAGCCCAAGCCCGCTTAGTTGCTCGGTCAGCCATGCCAGCCAGGTCTCGTTATGCGCCACGCTGCGCTCGATATGGACGCGGTCGCGGATCGCCGCGATACCGGCCTCGATAGCAGTCGCATTGACGTTGAAAGGCCCGCGCACGCGGTTGATCGCGTCGATGACGTGCATTGGCGCATACATCCAGCCGATCCGCGCGCCGCCTAGGCCCAACTTGGAGAAGGTGCGGGTCATGACCACGTTTTCCGCGCTGCCCACCAACTCGACGCCGGCTTCATAGTCGTTGCGCCGGACATATTCGGCGTAGGCGGCATCCAGCACCAGAAGCACGTTTCGCGGCAGGCCGGCATGCAGGCGGCGCACCTCCTGGAACGGCACGTAGGTGCCGGTTGGATTGTTGGGATTGGCAAGGAAGATGATCCTGGTACGCGGCGTCACCGCGGCAAGGATTGCATCGACATCGGCGCGTTCATCGGTCTCCTTGACCGTAACCGGGACGGCACCGGCCGACTGTATGTAGATCTTGTAGACCATGAAGCCGTGTTCGGTGATGATCGCTTCGTCGCCGGGTGCGAGGTAGGTCTGCGCCAGCAGGCCCAGAATCTCGTCGGAGCCGTTGGAACAGACGATGTTCGCCGGGTTGAGCCCGTGCACCTCGGCGATCGCTTCCCTCAGGCGCCTGGCGCTGCCGTCGGGATAGACCGCGAGCTTGTCGGCGACCGCGCGCGCGGCCTCTATCGCCTTTGGCGAAGGGCCGAGCGGGTTCTCGTTCGACGACAATTTATGGACGTTGGCGACACCTTCAGGCGCCGCGCTCTTGCCGGGCACATAGGCTTCGATGTCCATGATGCCGGCGCGGGGCCTTGGACGTGTCTGATCCGGTATCTGGCTCATTCCATGAAATCCGTCGAGATTGCCTCCATCCGGAGGCCGCAGCGGAAATACAAGCCGTGGCCCGGAATGTCGAGGGGCGGCAATTCGGGATCAAGAACTTGCCGTTGACGAAGCCATGCGTCGGTCCTAGAAGAGCAGCGAAAGTCCCGTGGTGATTTGGCCGGTCGGCTTGCAGCCACGTTAAACAACTTGCTAAAGGGCCGTTTGCATCTTGTAACCGGCTTTGCGAAGGCATGGCCGGTTTTTTGTTGCCCTGGCTGGTTGTTGCCCAGACCGGCGGTGGACAACTGAAGGCCGGGCAAGGAGATGTGATGGTCGCTTTGCGCGCGCGAAAAACCAACAACGAGGCCGACCAGCCGTCGAGCCCGGTGTTGCGTTTCGGCGCCGACAAGCCGCTCAAGCTCGACGCCGGCACGCTGCTGTCGCCGTTCCAGATCGCCTACCAGACCTATGGCACGCTCAACGACGAGCGCTCCAACGCCATCCTCGTCTGCCATGCGCTGACCGGCGACCAGCATGTCGCCAACACCAATCCGGTGACCGGCAAGCCGGGCTGGTGGGAAGTGCTGATCGGCCCCGGCAAGATCATCGACACCGATCGTTTCTTCGTCATCTCGTCCAACGTCATCGGCGGCTGCCTCGGCTCCACCGGCCCCGCCTCGACCAATCCCGCCACCGCCAAGCCCTACGGGCTCGACCTGCCGATCATCACCATCCGCGACATGGTGCGCGCGCAGCTGATGCTGGTCGAGCATTTCGGTATCGAACAGCTGTTCAGCGTGCTGGGCGGCTCGATGGGCGGCATGCAGGTGCTGCAATGGGCCTCGAGCTATCCCGAGCGCGTCTTCTCGGCGCTGCCGATCGCCACCGGCGCCCGCCACTCTTCGCAGAACATCGCTTTCCACGAGGTCGGCAGGCAGGCAGTGATGGCCGACCCGGACTGGCATGGCGGCAAATATTTCGAGCATGGCAAGCGGCCGGAAAAGGGGCTGGCGGTGGCGCGCATGGCCGCTCACATCACCTATCTGTCGGAAGCAGCGCTGCACCGCAAGTTCGGCCGCAACCTGCAGGACCGCGAAGCGCTGACCTTCGGCTTCGATGCCGACTTCCAGATCGAGAGCTATCTGCGCCATCAGGGCATGACCTTCGTCGATCGCTTCGATGCCAACTCCTATCTCTACATGACCCGGGCGATGGACTATTTCGATCTCGCCGCCGACCATGGCGGCCGGCTGGCCGATGCCTTCGCCGGCACCAAGACGCGCTTCTGCCTGGTTTCGTTCACCAGCGATTGGCTGTTCCCGACCGAGGAGAGCCGCTCGGTCGTGCACGCGCTGAATGCGGCCGGCGCCTCGGTCTCGTTCGTCGAGATCGAGACCGACCGCGGCCACGACGCCTTCCTGCTCGACGAACCGGAACTGTTCGCCGCCATCAAAGGCTTCATCGCCTCGGCCGCGCGGGCGAGAGGGCTCGGCGCATGACCCCGAAAAGTTGCAGACTTTTCGGATCAGGATCATGCGCCAGGCATCAGCGCATGACCCCGAAAAGTTGCAGACTTTTCGGATCAGGATCATGCGCCAGGCATCGGCGCATGACCCCGAAAAGTTGCAGACTTTTCGGATCAGGATCATGCGCCAGGCAGAAGGCGAGCCCATGAGCGTCAACCGCGCCCAGCGCGTCGACCTCGAGGTCGTCGCCGATCTCATCCCGCCGCAGTCGCGGGTGCTGGACGTCGGTTCCGGCGACGGCCTGCTGCTCGAATTGCTGCAGGCGACCAAGAAGGTCGACGGTCGCGGGCTGGAACTGTCGCAGCGCGGCGTCAACGAATGCGTGGCGCGCGGCCTGTCGGTCATCCAGGGCGATGCCGACAAGGATCTCCAATTCTATCCCGATAAGGGCTTCGACTTCGTCGTCTTGTCGCAGACCTTGCAGGCGACCCGCAATCCGAAATTGGTGCTCGACGAACTGCTCAGGATCGGCAACCGCGCCATCGTCTCATTCCCAAATTTCGGCCACTGGCGGGTGCGCTTTTCGCTACTGTTTAACGGCCGCATGCCGGTGACCAAGGACCTGCCCTATTCGTGGTATGACACCCCCAACATCCATTTCTGCACCATTCGCGATTTCGTCAATCTGTGCGACGAGCTTGGCGCGACGGTGGAAAAGGCGACCGCGCTCGACGCCAATGGCCAGCGGATCGGCTTCTCGATGCCTTGGTGGTTCTGGAACTTTTTCGGCCAGCAGGCGGTGTTTCTGCTGAAACGATAAGAGCCAATCGTCGCAGGTCGTCCCCTTATTCGAGAACGTCGGTGGCCTTGTGCGGGTGCTGGACGCCATCGACCAGGACCACGTCGGACTGAGAATTGTCGGTGCGCAGCGGCAATATCTCCTGATAGGCGGGCGAGCGGTACCATGCGCGCCTGCTGCATGTCTGGAAATTCGATCATGACGAGGTGGCCCGGCCAGGTGTTTTCAACGACTTCCACCTCGCTGCCATGCACGATGAAGCGCCCGCCAAACGGCTCCAGCATGGCATCGATCTTGTGCAGGTACTCGACGATCTGCGGCCCCGGCGTGACCTGGCGCATATGCGCGACGGCGTAGGCGGTCATGGCTGTCTCCCTGGTGGTCGAAGCCAGACAACCGGCTTGATTGGAGCAGTTTGCCGAGACCTTGCACGCTGGTCGATTGCCCCCGAGGTAATGACACTGAATACAAAACCGACGCGCCTCTGCCGTTGCTGCTCCGAACAGGGCCGTGCGCGAGCCCTGCTGTCACCTGAAAAATATTTCCGCCCGGCACCGATGATTTCCGCACGCCTGCGCTGTCCTTATCGATGAGCGCGCCTGGATGGTCCGGCGGCCGGGAACAGAGAGGTGATCCATGGGATCGTTGCAAGGTCAGAATGTTGTAGTCGTCGGAGGCAGCCGTGGGGTCGGCCGCTCCATCGCGGAGGCCGCCCTCAAGGAGAGAGCTACGGTGCTGGCCGTCGCCCGCGGAAAACAGGCCCTGGCGCGATTTGCCTGGGAGGTCTCGAGCGTGAAGACGCTCGCGGTCGATGCGACGGTGGACTCCGCCCCCGATAAGGTCTTCGCCGCGCTGGAGCCGGACGTGCTGGTAATCTGCGCAGGCGCGCTGGCCCCTTCCGCGCCGCTGCACGAACAGAACTGGAAGGCGTTCTCCGCAAACTGGGACACGGACGTCAAGGCATCGTTCCTGTTTTGCCGGGCCGCTCTGCGGCGTCCGCTCAAGCCGGGAACCCGTATCGTTCTGATCTCCAGTGGCGCGGCCTTGACCGGCGGGCCACCCAATACCGGCGGCTATGCCGGCGCAAAACGCATGCAGATGTTCCTGGCCGGTCATAGCCAGAAGGAAGCCGACCGTCTCGGCCTCGGCCTTCGCTTCATGGCGCTCGCGCCGATGCGCATCATGCCGGAAACCGGCGTGGGCAAGGCCGGCGTCGACAGCATCGCTGCCTATATGGGCATCCAGCCGGCGGACTTCATCGCCGCCATGACCGACATGCAAACGCCGGCCGATGTCGGACGGGCGGTGGTCGCGCTCGCCACCGGCCAGCCGCAAGGCAGTTCCTTCATGGTCAGCGGGAGCGGGCTTGCCTCGGCCGCCTGAGGCGCGCGTAATGCAACGCTCACTCGTAACCGCACAAGCCACATGACAGACGCTCAACCACCTCTGGACCCAGCACCCCAGCCGATCCTCGATCGGCTGGCCTTCGAGAGGGTCACGGCGGCGCATCGCCGCGAGCTCAAGCTGCATTGCTATCGCATGATGGGTTCGCTGCACGAGGCCGACGACCTCGTCCAGGACACGTTGCTTCGCGCCTGGCGCGCCAGATCGGAGTTCGACGGGCGGGGTTCGGTTCGCGGTTGGCTCTACATGATCGCGACCAACGCTTGCCTCAACGCCATCAAGGCGAGGTCGAGGGCGCGTCGCATTCTCCGGGAACCCGGACGGCCGCCCTCGCACGGGGCGGCCATAGGCGGGCCCGTGGCCGACATCGCCTGGCTGGAGCCCTACCCCGACGCCGAGCTTCCAGACATTGCCGGCAGCGAGCCAGGTCCGGAAGCCCGTTACGAGAGCCGCGAGGCCGTCCAGCTCGCCTTCGTCGCCGCGATCCAGGATCTGCCGCCCAGGCAGCGCGCCGCGCTGCTGCTTGCCGACGTCCTGGGATGGTCGGCTGTCGAGACGGCGCGTTTGCTGGGTGGATCGACGGCTTCGATCAACAGCGCGTTGCAGCGCGCCCGCGCAACGCTGGCGGCGCGCTATCCTCAGGGACGGCCGGCCAGCCGATCACGACCCAGCCCTGAAGAAGGCCTGCTGCTCGAACGTTACATGCAGGCCTGGCAGGCCGCCAATCTCGACAGCTTGATCGAGCTGCTGCGTGAGGACGCCATCTACACAATGCCGCCTTGGCGCGAATGGTATCAAGGCCGCGAAGCGATCCGCGGTTTTTTCGAGACCGTCTGGCCGAGGTTTGGCGGCTTCCGCACGCTGGCCACTCGGGCCAATGCCCAGCCGGCGGTCGGGGTTTATTCCCGCAGCCACGATGGCCCTGAATGGCGGGCCCATTCCCTGCATGTGTTCGACGCAGCCGAGGGCGGGATCGCTTCCTTGACGATCTTCATAGGGCCGCTCGGGCCATCTCTGTTCCCGGTCTTCGGCCTGCCACCAGCCTAACCTACCCCTGGGCCAGCCTTATCGGTCAAGTTCCGGGAAGTACGGGTCCGAGAAAAACCGCCGGTCGCGCTCGCCTTGCAGGCAGTCGATCGGTGCGTCGATGCGGATCGTCCTCGGATCCACCTTGGGATACTCGATGCCGCTGACCTCGAGGATCAGTTTGCGGCGAGTGGCGGTGGCGAATTCGGAAGCAGCATAGATCGGCAGCACGAACGAGCCCGGCCCGCCGGTGACGCATTCGGCATAATACCGGTCGAGATGGCTGAAGGTGGGTGACGGGCTGATCAGGATCGGCAGTCCGTTGATGACGATGCCCTTCGCCAGCGCCGCATCGCGTGCCGTTGTGACCGGCAAGCCGGTGTTGTTTGGGCCGTCGCCCGAGACGTCGATGACGCGGCGTTTGCCGGCGAAGGCCGTGCCGTTGAAAAGCTCGGCGCCGAAGGCCACTGCACCGGAAATCGAGGTGCCGCGAAAGCTCCTGAACGGGCGGGCCGCGATCTTGTCGGCGAAAGCGTTGGCGCTCTCCTTGCTGTCGACGACCTGCCAGGCAATGACCGCGTCGTCGCGGATGGTGCCGGCCCATTCGAAATAGGCGATGGCGATGCGGCCGGAGGTGCCGGCACGCACGGCGTTGATGAAGTCGGGATGGCGCAGCGCCGCGACATAGCCGGCGCGCTGCAGGGCAAACTCCCTTTCATCCATCGACTGCGAGATGTCGACGGCCAGCACCAGCTCGACATCGACGGCAAGTGCATTGGCCGGCGCGGCCGCAGGTGCTGCGGGGGCGCAGGCAAGGCAGGCGAGCAGGGCGAGAGCGTCAAGCATGGCCGATCGGAACGTTCCCATCTGAAACGATCGCGACAGTTTTTCGCCGCGATCGCGGCGAAATAAAGCTTGCCCTTCTATTTCTTGCCGCCGGCCGAGGCGATGGCCGGAGGCGGTTCGATGGCACCTGCCCTGATACGGACCGGCTTGAGGGGCGGTTGGCCGGCATCCTTGACGATGGTCAACGCCCGCCGGAAGAAGCGGGCATTGTGCTGGCCGCGGCCGATGTTGAGGATCGCGGCGTCGGGAAGGCGCTTCTCCAGCATCGACAGCACTTGCCTCAGCGTCGGGCCGTCGAACGCATCCAGCGCCTCGTCGATGATCACCCATTTCGGCCGTCGCAAGGCCAGCCTGGCAAAGGCCAGCAGACGCTGCTCGTCGTCGCTGAGCTCACGCTCCCAGCGCGCCGAGCGATCGAGCGAGGACGACAGGCGTTGCAGCCCGACATCGGCCAGCACCTCCGAGATCTCGGCATCGCTCGCCTCGGCCGCGCCGCCCGAATGGTTGAGCACCTCGCGCAGCCTGCCGAGCGGGAAATAAGGGGTGCGCGGAACAAAGATCGGCGCTTCTCCGGCCGGCATGCCGATCCGCCCGCTGCCCCATGGCCACAGACCGGCAATGGCCCGGAAGAACAGCGTCTTGCCGGCGCCCGGATCTCCGGTGATCATGACCCGGTCGCCGGCGCGGATTTCGACATGCGGCTCGGCAAGCTTGGTGCATCCCTCCGGCGAGGCGATCTCGAGTTTCTCGAAGGTCAGGCTGCCGTCCGGGTTTTCGCCGAATGAAATGCGCCTTTCCGTATCGTGCAGCGCGTCGGTGTCACCAAGCGCGATGCGGAAGTCGGCGACCCGCATCAGCGTGGCGCGCCAATCGGCGATGCCGCCGATATTGTTGATGAACCAGCGCAGCGAAGAATGGACCTGATTGAAGGCGCCAACTGCCATCATCAGCCCGCCAAAGCTGATATCGCCGGCGAAATAGACCGGTGAGGCGACCAGGATCGGCGCGACGACAGTGATCCAGCCATAGGTGTCGGTAACCCAGGAAAGATTGATCTGGGCGCGGTAGATGTGCCGCATGGCGCCCAGCACCATGCCGAGATCGAATTCGAGGCGGCGCCTGGCATCGGCCTCGCCATGCGCCAGCGCGATGGCATCGACATTCTCGTTGACGCGAACCACCGAGGAACGCAGCTCCGCTTCACGCGTATAGCGATCATTGTTGAAGCGGATCAGCGGCCGCCCGACCAACCAGCTCAACCAGGAGGCGGTGCCCGCATAAAGGATTGCCGCCCAGACCATGTAACCGGGTATGGCCAGCGAATGGCCGCCTATGTGGAAGACGAAGCCGGAAGACAGCGACCACAACACGCCAACAAAGGAGGCAAGCAGGATGCAGGACTGCAGCAGGCCGATGCCGAGGCCGGTGGAAAGATCCGAGAGATGCGCGACATCCTGCTGCAGGCGCTGGTCGGGATTGACGCCGATGGCGCCGGCATGGGCCAGCCGGAAGGCGCGCGCCGGCCGCATCCACTCGCCGATCAGGTCGAGCGTCAGCGCCTCGCGCAGCTTCAGGCGGATCATCTGGTCGAGCCAGGTCTGGCCCACGTTAAACAGAAGCAGCCCGCCGGCTATTGCCGCAAAGACCAGAAGCTGATGCAGGAAGGCCGGCATGTCGCGCCGCGCCAGCGCGTCGAAGAACGGCTGGTTCCAGCGATTGAGCAGAATCTGCCCGACCGAGGTTGCGACAATGACGGCGACGATGCCGATCGCGGCCCAAAACAATTGCTTTCGCACCGGCGAGGTGGTCAGCGCTATCTTGATTGTTGCCAGCTGCTCACGCAGGCTGCTGGCTTCGATCGAGGTGGCAAGCTTCTGGGCGCTGGCCTCGACATCCGGATGATCAGCCATGAGTGAATCCTTGCATTCGGAAGCGGTGCTGAAGCCCGGTCATAGAAATCGCCGGTCATAGAACCGATTGCGTATGCCTTCAATCGGGCAGCGAACCCGTCCGCGACAGATAGGTGAGAAAAAGCCTGCGTCGGATCACGAACGCGTCATCCTGCCGGCGCCGGATGTTCGGCCCGCGACAGCCGGCCGAGCGTCGGGGCGCCATGCGGCGAGAGAACCGGCACGAAGACGCGGCGGGACGCGCGCTGGGCAACCGGCACGCCTTGATAAAGCCGCTTCTGCGCCTCGACGACGATAACGCCCGAAAAGATCGGCCAGAAGCGCCGGCCGGCGCGTTCCAGCACATTGTGGAACTGCATCATGAAACGTCGCGGCGACGGCGGGAAGAACAGCGCATCGGACCATGCTGCCGGCGTGAAATTCGCTTCGCGCAGCAATTCGGTGAGCTGGCCGCGCGAGAACGGCCGGCCATTGCCGAAAGGCGTATGCTCGAAGCGCGCCCAGACGCCGCGCCGGTTGGGCACAACGATGACGACACGGCCGGCCGGCGACAGCACCCGCCAGATTTCGTTCAGCGTCTCGCGCGGGTTCTCGACATGTTCGAGCGAATGGACGAGCAGCATGCGGTCGATGCAGGAATCGACCAGCGGCAGTTCCTCGTCGAAGACCAGCGCGGTCGCCGTCGGCCCCGTCGCCGGCCAGACGACCGCGCCCTGTGTTGCCGGCATGAAGGCAAAGACACGCTCGGCATCGCTGCCGAAACGTTCCAGCCACGGCAAGGTATAGCCGAGGCCGACCAGCCGCTCGTTGGGCACTACGGCCCATATCGAGGACAGCGCCATGGTGATCGAGCGTTCGGCCAGGCGGCCGAGCGTGGTCGAATAAAAAGAACGGAGATCGACAATGTCTGAATGCATGCGCGGAACGGTAGCTTCGAAGCAGTCCAAGTTCAACAAAGGCAGATGACATCGGCCGGCAGGCGCCCTATGTCTGCGGCAATAAAGGGAGAGATGCGATGCCGGTCGAGATCGAACAATTCATGTGCCGTAGCGACAATTTCGGCGTGCTGGTGCACGACCCGAAAAGCGGCCAGACGGCGCTCATCGATGCGCCCGAGGAGGCGCCCATCCTGGCGGCGATCAAGCGCACCGGCTGGACCCCGACGATGATTCTGACCACCCACCACCATCTCGACCATGTCGAGGCCAATTTGGCGCTGAAGGAGCGTTTCAAGCTGCGCATTGTCGGTCCGGAAGCCGAAAAGGCAAAGATTCCCGGCATCGACGAAACCGTCGAACAGGGCTCGGTTGTCCGCCTCGGCGACGAGCGGATCGAGGTCATCGCCACGCCCGGCCACACTGCGGGCCATGTCACCTATCATCTGCCGGCGTCGAAAGTGGCATTCGCCGCCGACACACTGTTTGCGCTCGGCTGCGGGCGGCTGCTCGAATGCAAGCCGCCGGTGATGTACGAATCCCTGAAGAAGCTCGCGGCGCTGCCGGCCGACACGGTCGTCTATTGCGGGCATGAATATACGCTGGCCAACGCCCGTTTCGCGCTGACCGTCGACCCGACCAATTCGGCGCTGAAAGAGCGCGCCGCGAAAGTCGAGGCGTTGCGCGCCGACGGCAAGCCGACGCTGCCGACGACGATCGGCGAGGAAGTGTCGACCAATCCGTTCCTGCGCTGGCACGATCCGGCGATCCGCAGACATCTCGGCCTGGAGAAGGCCTCCGACGCCGAAGTGTTCGCCGAGATCCGCAAGCGCAAGGACAATTTCTGAGCGGCGCCAGGAGCTAGGGTCATGACCAGTTCCGCCGAAATCATCGCTCTGCTCGGCCTGAAGCCGCATCCGGAAGGCGGCTGGTATGCCGAGACCTTTCGCGACGGCGCGGCAGGCACCCGAGGCCATTCGACGGCGATCTATTTCCTCCTCGAGAAGGACCAATTGTCGGCTTGGCACCGGGTCAAGGACGCGGCCGAGGTCTGGCATTTCTATGACGGTGCGCCGCTGGCGCTGTCGATCCATCGAGAAGGCGGTCCCGTCATCGAGGAGATCCTCGGTACCGGGCTCGCTGCAGGCGAGCGGCCGCAGATCGTCGTGCCGGCGGGCTGGTGGCAATCGGCACGCAGCCTCGGCGAATGGACCCTGGTCGGCTGCACCGTGGCGCCGGGTTTCGATTTCGCCGCCTTCGAACTTGCCGAACCAGGCTGGCTGCCGGGAACGCCATAGGCACCTAGCCCAGCAGGAAACCCAGCGTGATCGCCAGCTGGCCGACGTAATACAGCGCCCATACCGCATAGCGCATCCAGACGCGGTGCGGCGAGAGGGCGGACAGCAGGAACTTTTCCGCGGCGTGCAGCCCGTCGGACAGCATGAGCAGGACGATGCCGCCAATGACCCCGCTGTTCAGGGTGAGCGCCGCAATGCCCATGGCAAGCAGTGCCGCGGCATGCACGCCGATCGGCAAACGCAAGGCAGGGCCGACGCGGCGCCGGAGCGCGAAAACCATCGCCAGCACCGACACGGCCATCGCCAGCACGATCGCTGCTCGCCATGGCTCGGCCAAAAGCAACCCGAGGCCGCCGCCGGCACGCAGGAACAGCACGACGTAAAGCACGTGCGCGGCAAGAAAACTGGCGGTGCCGCCGAGAAATGCCTTCTCGCCGTCACGCGACAGGAGGGCGTCGCCGACGGCACTGACGCCGAGTGCGGCGACGAGCAGCCATGGACCGCCCTGCTGCACGACCAGCACCGCAAGCATCGCCACCGCCAATGCCCTTGCCGCCGACCGCGAAAGGCGCGGCGGCATGCCGAGGCTGAACGCGTAAATCACCGCCGCCGCCAACGAAAACACCAGCGTCGCATTGGCATTGGCATCGATGCCGCCGGGAAACGGCATCAAGCGTTTGCCTCGCTCGTAGCCCTCTTGCGCAGGAACAGCGATTTCGCCGCCAGCGCCGCGCCGCCGGTGATCAGCACGCAGGCGGCGAGGATGCGCCATGACGGCTGGGCGAAGCCGGCGGCGATCAGCACCAGCGTCGACAGCAGCGGCGCGGCATAGCTCGCCGCCCCGAGCACCTGGATGTTGCCGCGCTTGACGCCGATGTCCCAGGCATAGAACGCCGCCCCCACCGGCATCAGACCGAGGCCGAGCACGGCCAGCCACTGGCCGGCGCCGGCGGGCAGCACCGTCTGTTCAAGCAATAGGTGGCAGACCAGCGAAAGGACCGCGGTGGCGGCGCAGAACCAGGTGACGATGCTGGTCGGCACCGACGGGAAACGCCGCGACAACAGCGAATAGGACGACCACAGCACCGCGCAGACGCCGGCCATGGCGTAGCCGAAGGCATAACGCGCGTCGAAGGCAAGCCCGCCGCCTTTGGTGACGATCAGGACCGTGCCGGCAAGGCCGAGCAGCGCGCCGGCGACGTGGTTCCAGGCCAGCCGCTCGCCCGGCATCAGCGCCGACCCCAGCACGATCAGCAGCGGCCACAGATAGGCGATCAGGCTGGCCTCGACGGCCGGCGCATTGCGGAGCGCGGTGAAGTAGAAGAAGTGGTAGCCGAACAGGCCGGCAATACCGATCACCCAGACCTGGCGCGGTATCTTCGCGGCGCCATCGGCTGCCGGCATGAACAGCCGGGCAACCAGCCCGACGCAAGTGCCGATCGTGAAGGTGATTGCCGAAAGCAGGAACGGCGGCACGGCGCCCGAAGCATCCGTAAGCAGCGCCAGCAGCGCCCACATGGCGACCGCGGAGAAGCCGATCAGTGTTGCGCGCGCCATAGCCGTCGCCCCCTGCCCATCGTTGGCGGCGCACCATCACGCCTATTCGTTTGCTTCGAACCGCTCCGCGCTGATCGTCAACGGGCCGATTTGCGTGCTGACCGTGGCGCGGATCGGCGCATATACGCCGCTTTGGCCGACTGGTGCAAACGTCACCATGATGCGGCTGCGTTTCTTCAGGTAATTCAGCGCCTTGCGGTTCTTGCGGTAACCGGCCACCGGCTCGAAGCCCAGCCTGCAAGTGACCGTATCGCCCTTGTAGCCGGCCACCGAGATCGACCCTTTGGACTCGTAGGTCAGTTTGAGATCGGCACGCATTTCGCCGTCATAGAGCTTCACCGTGCGCCCGCAGACCTGGTCGAGGCTGTCGGCATGGATGACGGTCGCGGCCATCGGATCGAGGACCGATACGAGATCGCTGCCGGCCAGCGGTATCCAGTTGTTGGGATTGCGCTTCTTCGGCTCAGGCACGACCTTGGTCGAGGTGACGACGCCGTTGGCAAACCGGATGTCGATCATCGATGCCTTCTTGCCGGACGTGTAGTCGGCGTGGAACGCTTGCGGCTGCAACCGCTTGCCCGAAATCTTGCCCTTCGACGAGATCGTACCTCGCGTATCGTCGAACAAAGTGGCGAGCCCGGCGGCGGAGACGCTGCCCTCGATCGAATAGGTGTCGCCCTCGTAGTGGCTGGAGAATTTCGCTTTGGCCACGGAAAGGCCGAGGAACGATACCGAATACTCGCCCGTGAAGGATTGCGGCTCAGCGGCCGAAACCGTCGTCGACAGCGCGACGGCCATCAGCACGACCAGGGCATGGAGGAAAGAACGAGGCATGGCGGGTCCTTGGTTGTCGACCGGACGGGCGGCTCCGGTCTGGCATGTCCCTGTGCGACCGCTTATAGGCTGAATTCCGGCCTTAATGTGAAAGGCGGCGTCGACAGGGAACGCTGGGGAGGGTCCAGGGCCAGAAAAAAACCCGCCTCGGCGGGCGGGTCGTCGGTGCGAATCAGCACCATACCTAAATTAGTAGCATAGCTGCCGGCACAAAGCAAGAACAAAATGCGGCCATCGACGAATTTGCGGATCTGCCTCGGCCCGGATGAGGGAAAGGGTTGCGGCTTCACTCCAGCTTGGGCTCCTCGCCCCACGAAAGTGGGGAGAGCGCAACCATCATGCGTGGCGAGGAACCCAGATCTTGGGAGATCCGCGGAACAGCAACATCTCCTCCGGAGGAGGCGATCAGCAGCTTCACTGACGACACCTACTCCGAAAGTGCGATTCCCCATCCCCGAAGCAACCCCCAAGCTTGACGCCTCGGCGAAATGCAACTATGGAACGCCAACTTTTTCCATGAGGCCGCCTGACCGAAACCGCGCGCCACCCGGCGCGGGTCGAATGTTTGGCCAGGACCGAGAACCGAAGGTTAGTATCATGTCCCGCACTTGCGAACTCACTGCCAAGGCAGTCATGTCCGGCAACAATGTGAGCCACGCCAACAACAAGACCAAGCGTCGCTTCCTGCCCAATCTCGTCAATGTGACGCTGATCTCGGAAGCGCTGAACCAGAATGTGCGCCTGCGCATTTCGGCCAACGCGCTGCGTTCGGTCGAGCATCGCGGCGGTCTCGATGCCTTCCTGGCCAAGGCCGATGCCAAGGAATTGTCGCAGCGCGCCCGCCTGTTGAAGAAGCAGATCGCCAAGAAGCTCGCCGAACAGCCGGCCGCCTGAGTTTTTCGGCGGCAGCCGCCTTCCAGGGCGTGACCGGGGTTCCGGATCGCGTTCCGCTGGTTCCATTACCCAGGATAAAAAAATGATCTTCCTCTCGCGGTACCTGCCCTTCGTGGCGGCCATGGCGCTCGTCGTCGTGGCCTCGAACATCCTTGTGCAGTTCCCGATGCAGGGTGCAATCGGCGGGTTGTCGTTGGCCGACATCCTGACCTGGGGCGCCTTCACCTATCCGTTCTCATTCCTGGTCACCGATCTCGCCAATCGCCGTTATGGACCGGCGGTGGCGCGCAGGATCGTCTTTGTCGGCTTCATGACAGCGGTGATCTGCTCGATCGTCATCCCGCCGCTGCTGTTTCGCCACGGCCTGATCGAATTCGAGACCGCCGCCGACCGGCTGGTGCGCATTGCCACGGCCTCGGGCGCCGCCTTCCTCACCGCGCAGTTGCTCGACGTCACCGTGTTCAACCGGTTGCGCCGGCAGAGTTGGTGGCGCGCGCCGGTTGTCGGCACGCTGGTCGGCTCTGTCTTCGACACGGTGGTGTTTTTCACCGTCGCCTTTGCGGCGGCTTTCGCCTTCGCCGGACCGAACGACGGCTTTGCGCTGGAAACCGCGCCGCTGATGGGTGTGTTGCCGGTCGAGACGATGCGCTGGGTATCCTGGGCGCTCGGCGATCTCAGCGTCAAACTGGTCATAGCGGTGGTGGCGCTGATCCCCTACCGGCTGCTTGCCGCCCGCTGGAGCCAGCCGGCACTGGCGGCCTAGACCATGACCCGGAACCGAAGGTCCGCGTTAGCGGAAAGTGGGAACCGGTCTTCGGACAAGATCATGGTCGAACAAAGGGGCAGTCTTTGATCCCCTGGCTCCAACTGGATTCGGCAAAAACGCCTGACGGCGGACAGGAACTTCGCCTGAAACGGCGCGGCGGCGAATTCTCAATCATGCTTGGTGCGAACGAGCTGATGAACAGCCGGCTCAGCGGTTCCGAAGAGGCGCTTGCGAAACTGTCCTGTCAAAGGATTGCCGGCCGCCGGAACCCAAGCATCCTGATCGGCGGCCTCGGCATGGGCTTTACCTTGCGTGCGGCGCTGGCCGAGCTTGGCGACGAGGCCCAGGTCACCGTTGCCGAACTGGTGCCGGCAGTCGTGATTTGGGCTCGGGGCCCGATGGCCGAGCTGTTCGGCGGCTGCCTTGACGACCCGCGCGTCAGCATTCGTGAGGCCGATGTCGGTCAGCTCATCCGATCGCAAGCCTCGGCCTGGGATGCGATCCTGCTCGACGTCGACAACGGCCCCCAGGGCATCGTCTACAAGGGCAACGACGCGCTCTACGGCGGCGCCGGCCTGAACAGCGCGAGAGCAGCTCTCAAGCCCGGCGGTATGCTGGCGGTCTGGTCGCAGGGCCCTGACGCAGGCTTCACCCGGCGGCTCAAGCAGGCGAGCTTCACGGTCGAGGAGGTCAAGGCGCGGGCTCACGGCAAGCGCGGCGCCCGTCACGTCATCTGGCTCGCGAGCAAAGCCTAGCGGAAGCAATTTGGGCGGATTGCTGTTTGGGCTCCGCCCGGCACACCGACTACTGCGGTTTCTGAAGCTCGGCGACGAGCGCCTGCAGCAGCCCGCGATCGCGCGTCAATCCTCGTGCAGGATGAATTCCAGGTAAAGATTGCGCTGCAGGATCGAGTGATTGTCGTCGGACATCATGGACACGATCAGCGCGCCATCGTCGCGGGTCCAGACGTCGAGCGCTTCCATATTGTCGATCTGGTAACCCATGTCGGCTTCGAGCAGCACCGGCCCGTCGGCGACAGCGCCCTTCTCGACGCTTTCGCCATAGATGCGCCGCAGCCGCATCTTGACGCCGCCAGCCATCGAAAAACTGCGCTCCAGAAGCAACAGGTCGCCATCCGGCAGGAAGGCGCCGTCGGTGATGTCGAAATCGCCATTGCGCTTGACGGTGAAGACGCCCTTGTGCGGCCCTTCGATGATCGCGGCAAAGATGTTACCGGCCTTGTCGAGGCTCTTTTCCGACACCACGACCAGCCCGCCCGCGTGCTGTCCGTAAGGATGGGCGCGGGTGACGGTCTCGAAGCCGCGATTGCGCCGAAGTTCCCAGGCCGGGATCAGGAAGTCCAATTGCCTGAACGGCGCCCTCATGTCATCCGGATCGATCTTGAACTCTGCGATACGGTGATCGCGCTCGAAACCGACCGTGGCAATGCCGTCCTGGACCGCGAGGCCTTCGGCATCGACCGCCCATTTCTCGTCGATCGGCTGGCCGGCCGCATCGACCATCTGCTGCATGCGAAAATTCTGGATGCCGGAAGGCCGCTTGTCGGCATCGTGGACGAGGGTGCCGAAGAACCAGAAGCCGGTGTCGGCGACGCCGATGAAATCGCTGCCGGGCTTGAGGAACCGAAGCGCCGACAGCGCGCCGAAATCGCGCGTCGACGAGGTCATTTCGAGCCCGCCGACGAATTCAAGCGGCCCGAACTGTTTGTCCGGCCGGCCGATGTGGAATTCGCTGATCGGCCGTGCCGTGATCTCGGCCGGCTCGACCGAGGCCGGGCCGGCAGCGACAGCCGGCGCCAAACCGATGCCTAACAACGCAATGGCGGCCAAAAGCTTCTGCCAAAAGCCGCCGCGGGAAAAAATCATCCGGCGCGCCGTATGCCGCCGCGCCGCGTGTCGCGCACGGTTTCCTCGGCGAACAGCGAGGCCAGCTGCTCGGTCATGGCGCCGGCCAGTTCTTCGGCATCGACGATGGTTACAGCGCGGCGATAGTAGCGGGTGACGTCGTGGCCGATGCCGATGGCCAAAAGCTCGACCGGCGAGCGCGTCTCGATGAGCTCGATGATGGCGCGCAGATGCCGCTCGAGATAATTACCCGGATTGACCGACAGCGTCGAATCGTCGACCGGCGCGCCGTCCGAGATCATCATCAGGATCTTGCGCTGCTCCGGCCGCGCGATCAGCCGGTTATGCGCCCACAGCAGCGCCTCGCCGTCGATGTTTTCCTTGAGCAGGCCCTCGCGCATCATCAGCCCGAGATTGCGGCGCGCCCGCCGCCACGGATGATCGGCGGATTTGTAGATGATGTGGCGCAGATCGTTGAGACGGCCGGGGTTCGGCGGCTTGCCTTCCTTCAACCATTTCTCGCGCGCCTGTCCGCCCTTCCAGGCGCGGGTGGTGAAGCCGAGGATTTCGACCGAGACGCCGCAGCGTTCCAGCGTGCGCGCCAGAATGTCGGCGCAGGTCGCGGCGACCGTGATCGGCCGGCCGCGCATCGAACCCGAATTATCGAGCACCAGCGACACCACGGTGTCGCGAAATTTTGTATCACGCTCCTGCTTGAAGGACAGAGGCTGCATCGGGTCGATGACGACGCGCACCAGCCGTGCCGGATCGAGATAGCCTTCTTCGAGGTCGAAATCCCAGGAGCGGTTCTGCTGCGCCATCAGCCGGCGCTGCAGCCGGTTGGCCAGCCGCCCGACCACGCCCGAAAGGTTGGCGAGCTGCTTGTCGAGGAAGGCGCGCAGCCGGTCGAGCTCCTCCTCCTCACACAGTTCCTCCGCACCTACGGTCTCGTCGAAGGCGGTGGTGAAGACCTTGTAGTCGATCTCTTTCGGCAGATTGGTGAAGGGATTGTCGTTGCGGCGCGCCTCGCCGGGCGTCTCTGCATCGGCATCGTCGTCGTCGGAGAGATCCTCGGCGGTGGCGTCGGAGGCTTCGGTCTCGGCCGATTGCTCGTCGTCGGACGATGCCTCGGTATCCTCTGACTGCGACTGCTCGGAGCCGGAATCGTCTTCGCCGCCCTCCTCGCTCTGCTCCTCGCCTTGCGGCTGGTTTTCGTCGTTGTCCTCGGAGTCTTCCGTCTCCTGGTCGTCGCCGAGCTCCTCCGCCATTTCCATGGAGGCGAGCATCTCGCGCACGACGCGGGCGAACGCCTGCTGGTCGTCGAGCTTTGCCGACAGCCCGTCGAGATCGGCACTGGCTTTTTCCTCGACCCAAGGGCGCCAGAGATCGACCAGCCGTTCGCCGCTCTTCGGCACAGTGCGGCCGGTCAGCTTTTCGCGCACCATCAGCGCCAGCGCCTCCTCGATCGGCGCGTCGGCCTTGTCCTTGACGTCGGCGAGGTTGGCCCTGGCGTATTTGTCCTCGAGCATCGAGCCGATATTGTCGGCAACGCCCTGCATGGCGCGGCTGCCGATCGCCTCGACCCGGGCCTGCTCGACCGCGTCGTAGATGGCGCGGGCCTGTTTGCCTTCCGGCGCCAGCCTGGTGTGGATGCGCGTATCATGGCAGGCGCGCTTCAGCGCCATGGAATCGCCGAGCCCGCGGGTAATGGCGATGTCCGCCTTTGATGCCTTCTTCGGCAGTTCCGGCAGCCGGGCGCGGCTGCCGGCCAGCGCCGGCCGGTCCTTGGCGAAACCGACCTCGAGATCCTTGTCGCCGGCGATGGCGCGCATGCAGACGGTAACCGCGCGCTTGAAGCTGTCGGCCTCAGCGCCGGTCTTGGATTTGTTTCGCGTGTTGTCGCCCGGACCCGCCATCGAGACTCTGCTTAGCCCAGCACCACATTCGCCGCCGATTCCGGCAAATCTTCGCCGAAGGCGCGCTGGTAGAATTCGGCGACCAGCGAGCGTTCGAGCTCGTCGCATTTGTTGAGGAAGGTCAGCCGAAACGCCATGCCGATATTGCCGAAGATTTCGGCATTCTCGGCCCAGGTGATAACCGTGCGCGGGCTCATAACCGTCGACAAATCGCCGTTGATGAAGGCCGAGCGCGTCATGTCGGCGACACGGACCATCTTGTTGACGATCTCCTTGCCCTTGCCGTCGCGATAGTGCTTGGCCTTGGCCAGCACGATGTTCACTTCGTTGTCGTGCGGCAAATAGTTCAGCGTGGTGACGATCGACCAGCGGTCCATCTGCGCCTGGTTGATCTGCTGGGTGCCGTGGTAGAGGCCTGTGGTGTCGCCGAGGCCAACCGTGTTGGCGGTCGAAAACAGCCGGAAGGCCGGATGCGGGCGGATAACCCGGCTCTGGTCGAGCAGCGTCAGCCGGCCCGACGATTCCAGCACGCGCTGGATGACGAACATCACGTCCGGGCGGCCGGCATCGTACTCGTCGAAGCACAGCGCGACATTGTGCTGATAGGCCCAGGGCAGGATGCCGTCGCGGAATTCGGTGATCTGCAGCCCGTCCTTGACGACGATGGCGTCCTTGCCGACGAGGTCGATACGGCTGACATGGCTGTCGAGGTTGACACGCACGCAAGGCCAGTTGAGGCGGGCGGCGACCTGCTCGATATGCGTCGACTTGCCGGTGCCGTGATAGCCCGACACCATGACGCGGCGGTTATAGGCAAAGCCGGCGAGGATCGCCATCGTCGTGTTCTTGTCGAACAGGTAGTCCGGATCGATGTCGGGCACATGCTCGCTCGTCACCGAATAGGCCGGCACCACCATCTTGGAGTCGAAGCCGAATGTCTCCTTCACCGACACCGTGGTGTCGGGCAAGTTGGCGATGTCGCGATCGACCTTGTTCATCTCTATCACGTCTCCACAAGCGAAACGCCGCGTTTCGCTGGTAATCGATTTTGTTCGGGGGCGGTCTTAGAGCCTTTTCCAACCCTATGAAAGTTGGAAAGCGACACGAACCGTAAGGTCGCTCAGCACAAACCTGCCTGCTTGAGCACGCGATACGCCTGGAGCACATCGCGGAACCGGTCTTCCGAACCTCTGTCGCCGCCATTCGCATCCGGATGGTGGCGTTTCACAAGTTCCTTATAGCGCGCCTTGATATCCTTGCCACTTGCCTTTGTATCAAGGCCAAGCGTTTCCAGTGCCTTGGCCTCAAGCGGCTTGGCCTTGCGCTCGCGTGCTTCGCGCGGGTCCTTCGGGCCTTTGAACAGGTCGAAGGGATCGCGCATGCGATTGTAGTAGCCGGCACGGCCGGAACGCGCCTGGGCGAAGTCGGGCGAGGAGCGTGTCGAGGCGCCGTTGACGCCCATTTTCCAGGTCGGCCGGTGGCCGGTCATGGCTTCCTTCTGGAAGCGCGCGATCTCGGTGTCGGGAACGCCCGAGAAATAATTGAAGCCCTTGTTGTACTCGCGCACGTGGTCGAAGCAGAACTGGAAATACTCGCCTTCCTTCATGCGTCCGACCGGGGCGCGGTGGGTACCGGCCTCCTTGCAGCCATCCCACTGGCAGATCGGCGAACGCGACTTCAGCTCCGCGTCCTTCTCCGGGCGGATACGAATCTTTTCGAAATATTTTGGGTACGGCTTCATCTCACCCATTTATGGGCCGTTCGCGGATGCGAAACAAGAATTGACATTTTCGCGATGATCGCCCTAACCGCTGAATCGCGGCATAAAACCGGCGAATGGCGAATTTTGTGCGATGACATAGATGTGGTGAAGGGAAGCGGCGATGTCCATACAGGCAACGATGGAAGATAAGCTGAAAAAGGCGTTTTCGCCGGAACGGCTGGACGTCATCAACGAAAGCCATCTCCATGCCGGTCATCATCACGTGGATTCCGGCCATCACGCTGCCTTCGACGGCGCCGGCGAGACGCATTTCCGCGTCCGCATCGTCGCGCCAGCCTTTGCCGGCATGAGCCGCGTCGAGCGTCACCGTGCAGTCAACGATCTGCTGGCCGAAGAGTTGAAATCCGGCGTCCACGCCCTGGCGATCGAGCCGGCGGCGCCCGGCGAAAAGACCCGCTGGTAGATCAGCCGAGGCTCGCCCTCAGGAAAGCTATCACCGCCGCTGTCAATGCATCGCCTTCGGTGCCGAAGTCGCGATTGATCGACATGTGCGAATAGGCGCTGCCGTCGAACAGCGTGACCCTGGTTCCGGTGGCGCGCAGACGCCCGGCGAAGGCCTGCGCGTCCGCCGCGCGGGCTTTCGCCCGTGAATGGGCGATGAAGGTCGGCGGGTGCTTGCGGCCTTCCACATAGGTGACAGGCGACAGCGCGCGCCACTGCGCCGGATCGGGAAAGGCGCGGGCATAGACCCCTGCCATGCCGCCGCTCCTGGCCAATGCCTCCAGGTCGTAAGCCCTGGTGTCGTCGAGGATCAGCGCCGCGACCCCGGGCAGGCCGCCGCGCAGGCCGGTCAATGCGACGAGATGGCAGCCGGCCGAATGGCCCATCGCGACGATCCGGTCCGGATCGCCGCCATGCCTGGCGATGTTGGCGCGGACGTAGCGATAGGCCAGTTCGACATCCGCCGCCTGGGTGGCGACGTCGGCCTCGGGCAGCATCCGGTAGTCGATCGAGACGAAGCAGAAGCCATTGTCGAGCAGGAATTGCGGCTTGGCATTGACGTTGCCGCGACTGCCGACCCGCCAGGCGCCGCCATGGACGAAGAAGACGACCGGCAGGCCGCTTGCGCCCGCGCGGGAATAGATGTCGAGCTTGGCCGGCCCATAGTCGAAGGTTTCGGGCAACGGCGAACGCAGCTGCAATGCCGCCGCCTGCCCCGGCAACAGCGCCGCCATTGACACCAGAAGCAGGCTTCGCCGATCGATTGTCATAGACTCCTGACTGCCCAAGGCTGCCACACGGTGCGCACTGTCATTCGCCAAGCATCGCCGGCTTGATCCTCAGCCGCGCGATACGGTTCTTGTCGCGCTTCATGACGACGAAGCGCTTGCCGTGAAACGTAAAGGCCTGCTTTTCGTCCGGGATCGACTGCGCCTCGTGGATGACAAGGCCGGCAATGGTGGTGGCTTCCTCGTCCGGCAGGTTCCAGTCCAGCGCCCGGTTAAGGTCGCGGATCGGCACCGTGCCGTCGACGACGACGGAGCCGTCGGCCTCCTGCTTGACGCCCTGGATGTCGATGTCGTGCTCGTCGGCGATCTCGCCGACGATCTCCTCGATGATGTCCTCCAGCGTCACCAGCCCTTCGACCTCGCCATATTCGTCGACGACGATGGCGAAATGCGCCTTGCGGCGCAGGAAGGCGTTGAGCTGCTCCTGCAGCGTCGTGGTGTCGGGCACGAACCACGGTTTAGACGCGATCTTCATCACGTCGATCCGGGAGAAATCGTTGCCGACCTCGTTCAGGGCGCGCAGCAGATCCTTCGCGTGCAGCACGCCGACAATGTTGTCGAGCGAACCCTTCCACAACGGCATGCGGGTGTGCGGGCTCTGCAGGATCTCGCGAACCACCGCTTCGGGCGGGTCATCGGCATTGACCGAGCGCATATTCGTGCGGTGGACCATGACGTCCGACACTTCGAGCTCCTCGAGGTCGAACAGGCCGCCGATGCGGGCGCGGTCCTCGCGCACCACCTGGCCGTCGCGGCGGAAATCGTCGACGGCGCCGCGCAGTTCCTCGCGCGCCGAGCGCTGCGGCTCGATGCGCTGCAGCTCATAGCCGAAGGCGGCGAGCAGGTGCCGGCGCAGGACGAAGCCCAGCAGGCCGAGGCCGGCGAGCACTGCTGCCGCGATCCAGCCGGCCTGACTCATCCCGGGCGGCTTTCCTGCCGACCCGGATGGTTCTCCCTGAGGAACGCCAGCACTTCCGAGGCCGGCACATCCCTGGCGATGAAGGCCTGTCCGACGCCGCGCGTCAGGATGAAGGTCAGCGCGCCGCGCGACACCTTCTTGTCCTGGGTGATGAAGGAGAACAGCTGCTCGGCGTCGGGCAATTCGCCCGGAATGTCGGCCATGCGCCAGGGCAGGCCGACGGCGCGAAGATGCGCCTCGACGCGCGCCGCATCGTCGGGGCTCGCCAAATTGAGCCTTGAGGAAAAGCGGTGCGCCAGCGCCATGCCGATGGCGACGCCTTCGCCATGCACGAGCCTTGCGCCGTCATAGCCGGTCGCCGCCTCCAGTGCATGGCCGAAGGTGTGGCCGAGATTGAGCAGGGCGCGGTCGCCGGTCTCGAACTCGTCGCGGGCAACGACGTCGGCCTTGGCGCGACAGGCCTCGGCGATGGCGGCAGCCCGCTCCGGCCCGCCGGCAAACACTTGGCGCCAGTTTTCTTCCAGCCAGGCGAAGAACTCCGGCCGGTCGATCAGCCCGTATTTGGCCAGTTCGGCATAGCCGGCGCGAAACTCGCGGATCGGCAGCGTGTCGAGCACTTCGGTATCGGCCAGCACCAGCTTGGGCTGGTCGAACACCCCGACGAGGTTCTTGCCGCGCTTGCTGTTGATGCCGGTCTTGCCGCCGACGGAGGAATCGACCTGCGCCAGCAGCGAGGTCGGAACCTGCACGAAATTCATGCCGCGCCGCGCGATGCCGGCGGCAAAGCCGGCCAGGTCGCCGATGACGCCGCCGCCGAGCGCGATGACGACGTCGCCGCGCTCCAGCTTGGCGGCCAGCACGCCGTCGACCACCTCTTCAAGATGCGCAAAGCTCTTGGTCTTTTCGCCTGGCGGCAGCGTGATGACGGCATGTTGGATGCCACCGCTTGCCAGGCCGGCCGCAAGCGTTGCGAGATGCGCGGCTGCGACGTTTTCGTCGGTGACGACCGCCGCCCTTGTGCCCGGCAGGCGGCGCGAGATCTCGGCGCCGGCGCGTGACAGTAGGCCGGGGCCGATCAAAATGTCGTAGGCACGCTCGCCAAGCCCGACTTCGACAGAGACCGTTGCATCAGCGCTCACGACCGCACCTCATCGATGTCGGCAACACCGAGATGGCCGCGCAGCGCGTCCACCACCTCGGCGGCAATGATCTCCTTGCGGTCGTCGCGGGTCGGCACGGTGACATCGGCCGCGGCGTAAACCGGGTAGCGTTCCGCCATCAGCCGTTCCAGCACGGCGCGCGGATCGGCGCTTTTCAGCAGCGGCCGGTTCTGCTTCTTGGAAACGCGCTCCATCAACAGATCGATCTCGGCCTTCAGCCATACCGAAACGCCATGGCTGGCGATCGCCTCGCGCGTCTGCGCGTTCATGAAGGCGCCGCCGCCGGTCGACAGCACCTGCGGCCCGTGCTCCAGCACACGCAGGATGACGCGCTGCTCCAGTGCCCGGAACTCAGCCTCGCCATAGCGCTCGAACAGGTCCGGGACGCTCATGCGCGAAACAGTTTCGATCTCCTGATCGCTGTCGATGAAGGGCAGCGCCAGCATCGCCGCCACCTTGCGGCCGATGGCCGTCTTGCCGGCGCCCATCAGCCCGACAAAGACGATGGAACGGCCGCCCAGCCGGCCGAGCAGCGCGGCATGGCTCTCGCCCGAAGGATTTGCTGGTAGCGCGTTCATGCTTCTAGGGCCTCTTTGCCGGCGTATCGACATCAAAAGCCTGTTTGCGTCAAGCGTAACGCGCCCAAGACCGGATATGGCTTCTCCCTTGAATTGCCCGGATTGGCGTCTCATAAGGGCACAGGGTTGGAAATGCAGAATAAGACGACGGGCGAAAATTAATGCCAACACTGTTTCGCTTTGTCGTGACGCTCGCGATTCTGGCCGGCATTGTCTATGGCGCGATGTTCGCCTTGGTCATGTTCGTCGAGCCGAGAAAGGCGGAAATGAGCGTGCGTATCCCTCCGGAAAAGCTCAATCCGAAAAAATGAACAGCGCCGCCCGCATCGAAGCCTTCCTGGAAATGATGAGCGCCGAGCGCGGCGCCGCCGAAAACACGCTTTCGTCCTATCGCCGCGACCTCGAGGACGCTTCCGCCGGGATCGCCGGCGGACTTGCCGGTGCCACCAGCGCCGACATCCGCGCCTATCTCGACGACATCGCCGCGCGCGGCTTCGCCGCCACCTCGCAGGCGCGCAAATTGTCGGCGATTCGGCAGTTCTTCAAGTTCCTCTATGCCGAGGGCCTGCGCGGCGACGATCCGACCGGCACGCTGGACAGCCCGAAGAAGGGCCGGCCGCTGCCGAAGACGATGAGCGAAGCCGATACCGGCCGGCTGCTCGACCGCGCCGCGCAAGAGGCGAAGGACCCCTCCATGCATGACGGCGACACGCTCGCGGCGCTGCGCCTCCACGCACTGGTCGAGGTGCTCTACGCCACCGGCTTGCGCGTTTCGGAGCTGGTCGGCCTTCCTGTGGCGGTGGCGCAGCGCGACGACCGCTTCTTCATGGTGCGCGGCAAGGGCAACAAGGAGCGCATGGTGCCGCTGTCGGCCAAGGCGCGCACGGCGATGCGGACCTGGCTTGCCGCACGGGCGGCGGTGCCGGCTCTTGCCGACAGCCCGTTCCTGTTTCCGGCCGCCGCCGACAGCGGCTATCTCTCGAGACAGGTCTTTGCCCGCGAGCTGAAAGCGCTTGCCGCGCGGGCCGGCATTGCCGCGGCGAAGATATCGCCGCATGTGCTGCGGCATGCTTTCGCCAGCCATCTGCTGCAGAACGGCGCCGATCTCAGGGCCGTGCAGCAGCTGCTTGGCCACGCCGATATTTCAACGACGCAGATCTACACGCATGTGCTGGAGGAGCGGCTGATGCGCCTGGTCAACGATCATCATCCGCTTGCCGACTAGGCGTCATGTCGCTATGTGAGAACGACGTTCCACCGCGCCCAGCCTGCATTTTCAGGCTTGCGTCAGTCATTGCCTTCCGACTTGCCGGTCCGCCCAAGAATGTACAATTACCTCGATTTCGAAAAGCCTGTACAGGATCTCGAAGGCAAGATCCTCGAGCTGAAGAAGCTTGCCGAGAACGGCGAGGCGGTCGATGTCGGCGATGAGATCGCCCGTCTCGAGAAGCGCTCGCGCGATGCGCTGCGCGACGCCTACAAGGCGCTGACGCCGTGGCAGAAGGTGCAGGTGGCGCGCCATCCGGACAGGCCGCACTGCATCGACTACATCAAGGGCCTGCTTACCGATTTCACGCCGCTCGCCGGCGACCGCAACTTCGGCGAGGACCAGGCGATCGTCGGCGGCTTCGCCCGCTTCCGTGGCGAGCCGGTGGCGATCATCGGCCAGGAGAAGGGTTCCGACACGGCAAGCCGGCTGAAGCATAATTTCGGCTCGGTGCGGCCGGAGGGCTACCGCAAGGCGGTGCGGCTGATGGAACTCGCCGACCGCTTCCAAATCCCGTTGCTGACGCTGGTCGATACGGCCGGCGCCTATCCCGGCGTCAACGCCGAAGAGCGCGGCCAGGCGGAAGCCATCGCCCGCTCGACTTCGGCCTGCCTTGGCCTGAAGGTGCCGTCGATCTCGGTGGTGATCGGCGAAGGCGGCTCGGGCGGCGCCATAGCGATCGCCACCGCCAACCGCGTCTACATGCTCGAACACGCCATCTATTCGGTGATCTCGCCGGAGGGCGCCGCCTCGATCCTGTGGCGCGACACCACGCGGTCCAAGGATGCCGCGACCAACATGAAGATCACGGCGCAGGACCTGCTGGAGCTGAAGATCATCGACGCCATCATCGCGGAGCCGCTCGGCGGTGCCCATCGCGCCCCCGAAACGGTGATCGCCGCCACCGGCGACCTCATCGCCAGGACGATGAAGGAATTCTCCGGCGCCAACACCGACTTCCGCGAGCATCGCCGCGAGAAATACCTGGCGATGGGCCGCAATCTGTAACCAACCCAGGCACGCGGCCTGAAATGTGGCGGCGCGAACCAGTTTCGCCACAAAAATGCCGCTGCATTCGGCTCAGTGGGCTTGCCGTAAGGGGACGCGCCGCATGCTTGCGGTAAGGAATTTTCAAGGTTAACGGGCTTAGAGTCCGTCAGTGGTCGGTTTAGCAGCTGCGGCATCCGCGGCGCAGAGATGAGACGATAGCCATATCCATGTTTGCCAAGCTTGCCCGCACCGGAGTTCTGATCGCCGCGATCGGCGTCGCCGGCTGCAATGACGCTTCGATGAAGGATTTTGCGCCGCAAGCCAACAAGCCGCTGCCGGACAAGATCCTGGCCGAAATGAAAGCCAAGGGCATGGTCCGCACCTCCTCGGTGATGGCCCGCATCTTCAAGGAAGAAGGCAAGCTCGAAATCTGGAAGGCCAAGACCAACGGCCGCTACGACCTGGTCGCGAGCTACGACATCTGCAAATGGTCGGGCAAGCTCGGCCCGAAATTCACCGAAGGCGACCGCCAGGCGCCGGAAGGCTTTTACACGGTCCGCCCGGCACAGATGAACCCGCGGTCGAATTACCACCTGTCCTTCAATATCGGCTACCCCAACGCCTATGACCGTGCCAATGGCCGCACCGGTTCCAACCTGATGGTCCATGGCGCCTGCTCGTCGTCTGGCTGCTATTCGATGACCGACGCGCAGATCGAGCAGATCTACGCTTTCGGCCGAGACGCCTTCCAGGGCGGCCAGACCGAGTTCCAGATCCAGGCTTTTCCGTTCCGCATGACTGCAGCCAATATGGCGCGCTATCGCAACGACCCGAACTACGAATTCTGGAAGATGCTGAAGGTTGGCTACGACAATTTCGAGGTCACCAAGGTGCCGCCGAAAGTCGACGTCTGCGAGAAGCGCTACGTCTTCAACCAGGTTGCAGCCGACGGCTCGACCTTCAATCCGACCGGCCCCTGCCCGCCGACCACCCAGCCTGATTCGCTGAAAAGCGCCATCAACGCCTATCAGAGCACCTATGAGGCGGCCTTCAACGGCGCCATAAAGGCCAGCGTGCCGGCGCCCAAGCCGACCATCGCCGGGATCAAGGAAGCCAGCATCGTTTCCGACTGGTCGAAACGGCGCGCGCGCGGCGAACGCGTGCCGATCGAGCCGCCCTCGCTCAACCCGGACGGCACGGTGACCGAAACAGCGCGCATGGGCCGCGTCGATTCGCCGGCGGGCCGCAAGATGGCGGCGCTCGACGCCGAAAAGGCTGCCAAGCAGAAGGCCGAGGAACAGCGGCTTGCCGCGATAGAAGCGGCGAAGGCAGCGAAAGCCGCAGCCAAGGCGCAAGCCCTAGCCGAGAAGGAAGCCGCCAAGGCGCAGGCATTGGCCGAAAAGGATGCTGCCAAGGCGGCGGCCGAAGCGCCTGTCGCGACCGCAACCGTCGCGCCATCCGCGGAGGCCGTTCCGGTCGCGGAAACGCAGGCTGCGGACGCCGAAAGCACGGCGACACGGCTGAAGAAGAAGCTGCTCGGCATGTTTGGCGGCTGAGGTTCATGCTTGAACAGGAAGCTGGAGGCCAAGAAGACAGGCCCTCAACCAGCCCCGCCGCCGTCTACGACCTCAAAGGCTTGAACTGTCCGTTGCCCGTGCTCAAGGCAAAAAAGCGCCTGGCCGCAATGCAGCCGGGCAGCCGCTTGTGGCTCGAAACCACCGACCCGCTCGCCGTCATCGACATTCCCGCCTTCTGCGCCGAGAGCGGCCATCGGCTGATCGAAACGACGGCGATGGCAGGCGGCCACCGCTTCCTGGTCGAGCGCGGCTGAGCGCGTGATCTCCCCCCTCGAGGGGGAGATGTCGCCGAAGGCGACAGAGGGGGTTGCCTCGGCTGGCGCGACGCCATGTACGACCAAAGAGAAAGTTGGCGCTTCACGCGCGGCAACCCCCTCTGGCCTGCCGGCCATCTCCCTCTCGAGGGCAGGGCTATCGCATATGAGTGATGGCATTGATGAGATAGTCGTCGTTCCAGGCGCATTTCTTGATGCGATGGCTGATGGGGACTTTGGCAGCATCGG
>NZ_JAMYRR010000023.1:0-91672 GCF_040321535.1 Mesorhizobium sp. M0340
AGGTCGACGACGGCATTTGGCTCGTAAGCTTCATGCACTATGATCTGGGATATATCGACCTGGAACAGAGAACCTTGCAGACCATCGACAACCCGTTCGGCACCAGGTTGTCACCCATATCTTAGGTACATTCTGTTACCCATGTCTCCGGGTCGCACCGTGTTTTTCTGGTCGGAGTGGCAGGATTTGAACCTGCGACCCCATCGTCCCGAACGATGTGCGCTACCAGGCTGCGCTACACTCCGTGACCAGACCGCGGGCTTATAGCCGCCGCGTTTGGTTACTGCAAGCGCCAATGGAGGCGCTTCTGTAGCATTTCTTTCGCTTTCGCCGTCACGTCATACAGGTTTCAGTTTGCTGTCGCACAAACACGGCTTAAAGGCTTCTGGGTAACCGTCGCCTTGCCTCGAAGCACCTGATTCAGCTCGCCTGGAGTTTAATAGCCGTGTCGATGAAGATCATTAGCGATGTCAGACCAAACACTTTTGAGTTTGAAACCTCGGCATTGATCAAGCCGTCCGGGTTTCGCGAATATGATGCGCGCTGGTGGTTCGGCCATCCCGGCTCGAACGAAACGCCGGAACTCAATCTGATCGGCGTCCAGGCGCTCGGCATGGGGCTCGGCACGCTGATCCGTCGCCTGGGTGCCGGGCCCGACATCGCCACTGGTCACGATTTCCGCTCCTATTCGCTTGCCATCAAGCTGGCGCTGGTTTCCGGGCTGATGGCGGCCGGCGCACGGGTTAAGGATGTCGGGCTGGCCTTGTCGCCGATGGCTTATTTCGCCCAGTTCGCACTCGACACGCCGTCCGTCGCCATGGTGACTGCCTCGCACAACGAGAATGGCTGGACCGGCGTCAAGATGGGCGCTGCGCGCCCGCTGACTTTTGGTCCGGAGGAGATGAGTGCGTTGAAGGCGATCGTGCTGTCCGGCGATTTCGATCTTGTCGGTGGCGGCTCTTATGGCTTCGTTGCGGACTTCCGCAAAACCTATCTTGACGATCTGACAGCGGGAAAGCGTATCTCCAGGAAGCTCAAGGTGGTGGCCGCTTGCGGCAACGGCACCGCTGGGGCTTTCGCTCCCGAGGCACTGGAAAGGATCGGCTGCGACGTGATCCCACTCGACGTCGAGCTCGATCATACGTTTCCCAATTACAATCCCAACCCCGAAGACATGCAGATGCTGCACGCCATTCGCGACAAGGTGCTGGAAACGGGCGCCGACGTCGGGCTCGGTTTCGACGGCGACGGCGATCGCTGCGGCGTGGTCGACAATGAGGGCAACGAGATCTTCGCCGACAAGGTCGGTGTCATGCTGGCGCGCGACATTTCGCACCTCTATCCCGGTTCGACTTTCGTCGTCGACGTCAAGTCGACCGGATTGTTCATGACTGACAAGGTGTTGCGGGAAAATGGCGCAGTCACCGACTATTGGAAAACCGGTCATTCCTATATCAAACGGCGCGTCGCCGAACTCGGCGCCGCCGCCGGTTTCGAGAAATCGGGCCATTTCTTCTTCAATCCGCCGATCGGCCGCGGCTATGACGATGGCCTGGTAACGGCCATCGCCATCTGCCAGATGCTGGATCGCAGCCCGCAAAGCAGCATGGCCGATCTCTACCGCGATCTGCCGCTGACGTTCGGCACGCCGACCATGTCGCCACACTGCGCCGACGAG
This sequence comes from Mesorhizobium sp. M0340, assembly GCF_040321535.1. Classification (NCBI taxonomy): domain Bacteria; kingdom Pseudomonadati; phylum Pseudomonadota; class Alphaproteobacteria; order Hyphomicrobiales; family Phyllobacteriaceae; genus Mesorhizobium; species Mesorhizobium sp. M0340. The sequence continues at coordinate 1,679 of NZ_JAMYRR010000023.1, forward strand.
CTCAAATACGGCGTCGTCGAGCGCGTCGTAGGCGATTTTCGCAAGATGAAGAACGACGGCGCGGTCTTCGCCGGCCAGAAGATCGCCGAACTGATCACCGTCAACGGCGTCAGGGTCGTGGCGGAGGATGGTACCTGGGGGCTGGTGCGAGCATCATCGAACAAGCCGGAGCTTGTGGTGGTGGTGGAGAGCCCGGTATCGTCCGAGCGGCGCCGGCAGATGTTCGAAGCCGTCGATGCGGTGCTGCGCCGCAGCCCCGAAGTCGGCGCCTACAATCAGACCTTTTGAGCGGGGCTCGTTTTCATGACCGAACGGATCGTCAGTTTTGTGATGAGCGGCGGCGTCGGCTCGCGGCTGTGGGACCGCCGACGCCACTTTCGTCGCGCCGGTCAGCCACAGCCAGAATGTCAAAAAAATCGTCGAGCAGCTCGAAAAGAGCGGGCGCCTTGAGACCAGGTTCACGCCCGCCGACGATCGCGTCATAGCCATTGGCTGTTCGAGGAGACGGTGCCGTTGTGGTCGACGGTCGGCGTCGATGAGCGCCATGGCGGTCTCCACGAAGCGCTCGGCTTCGATGCCGCCCCGCTGATGAAACCCAAACGCATGCGCACGCAGGCCAGGCAGATCTACGCCTTCGCCGTCGCCAAGGCGCGCGGCTGGAACGGCCCGGCCGATCGGCTGATCAGCCACGGCCTCGAATTCATGGCCAGGCACGGACGTACCGACAATTGCAGCTGGGTACGCACCTCAACATCGACGGCACCGTCGCCGACGGCGCCGAGGATGCTTACGATCATTCCTGCGTGCTCCTGGCGCTGGCGCATGCCCATATGTGCGGCAATTCCGATGCGTTGCGGCTTGGCGAGGAGACCTTTGCGTTCATCGACGCGCATCTCGAGGACGAACGCCTGACCGGCTTCCGCGAAACCTCGATCGGCGAGGGCGAGCGCCGCTCCAACCCGCACATGCATCTGCTCGAGGCGTTCCTGAATTGGCATCAGGCGACCGGCGAGCGCGCTCATCTCCGCCGCGCCGCGCGCATCGTCGATCTGTTCTGCAGTCATTTCTTCGACCCGGAAAGCTGGACCCTTGGCGAGTATTTCGACCATGAATGGGCGGCCGGCCCCTGGCGAGAAGGGCACGTGGACCGAACCGGGCCATCATTTCGAATGGGCCTCGCTGCTGGTCGACTTCGCCGCCCGCAGCGGCCAGAGCGGCTTGACCGGCCTCGCCAGGAAGCTCTACGCGTCGGCGATCGCCAATGGCCTGAACCGCGCCACGGGCCTCGCCTACGGCGCCGTCTCGCGGCAAGGACTGCCGCTCGACCGCGTCTCGCGCAGCTGGCCACAGGCCGAAGCGATCAAGGCGGCGATCGCGCTGGACGGTTCGGGCGGTCCCGACCTGAAGCCGGAAATCGAGGCGCGTGTCGGCCGGCTGTTCCGCTGGCACATCAATCCCGCACCGCTCGGCCTGTGGATCGACCGCATCGACGAGCGCGGCCGTTCGCTGGCAAGCGAGGTGCCGGCCAGCATCTTCTATCATCTGGTCTGCGCGCTGACCCAATATCTGGACGGCACGCAAGGATCAGTACGGGCTGGCGACATCCCCGGTCTCGACATAGACCGACTTCAGTTGCGAATAGAGTGCTAGCGCCGCGAGCGAATTCTCGCGGCCGATGCCGGACTGCTTGAAGCCGCCGAAGGGGATTTCGACCGGCGTCAGATTGTAGGCGTTGATCCAGCAGGTGCCGGCCTGCAGTTCGGCGATGACACGATGGGCGCGCGCCAGGTCGCGGGTGAACACGCCAGCGGCGAGGCCGAATTCGGTGTCGTTGGCGCGCTCGATCACCTCGTCCTCGCTGTCGAATTTCAGCACACTCATCACCGGCCCGAAAATCTCCTCGCGCGCGATGCGCATCGTGTCGGTGACACCGGTGAACACCGTCGGCTCGACGAAGAAGCCATCCTGGAAACCCTGCAGCGAAGGCACGTTTCCGCCGCAGGCGAGCACCGCGCCATCCTGCTTGCCGGCCTCGATGTAAGAGACCACCTTGTCGTGCTGCGCCCTCGAGACCAGCGGCCCCATCTGCGTGTCTGGATCGAGCGGATCGCCGATGCGGATTTTCTTCGTCCGTTCGGTCAGCCTCTCGACGAAACGGTCATGGATGCCGCTCTGCACGAAGACCCGCGTGCCGTTGGAGCAGATCTGGCCGGTCGAATAGAAATTGCCGAGCATCGCGCCGCCGATGGCGTTTTCGAGGTTGGCGTCTTCGAAGATGATCAGCGGCGACTTGCCGCCGAGCTCCATGGTCGCGTGCTTCATCTTCGAGCCGGCGAGCGACAGCACCTTGCGGCCGGTCGGCACCGAGCCGGTCACCGAGACCTTGGCGACGACATCATGGCCGACAAGGCCGGCGCCGACATCGCCAAAACCCTGCACGACATTGAACAGCCCGTCCGGCAGGCCGGCCTCGGTGTAGATTTCGGCGAGCGCCAGTGCTGAGAGCGGCGTGTTCTCCGACGGTTTGAACACCATCGCATTGCCCATGGCGAGGGCCGGTGCGGATTTCCAGCCCGCGATCTGGATCGGGTAGTTCCAGGCACCGATGCCGACGCAGACGCCGAGCGCTTCGCGCCTGGTGTAGGCAAAGGGTCCGCCGAGATCGATGGCCTCGCCATTGAATGCGGCAACGGCGCCGCCGAAATATTCCAGGCAGTCGGCCGCCGACGGGGCGTCCGCAACCAGCGTCTCCTGGATAGGCTTGCCGGTATCCAGCGTCTCAATGCGCGCCAGATCGGCATTGCGCGCGCGCAGAATGTCTGCGGCACGGCGCAGGATGCGGCCGCGTTCGACCGGCTTCAGCCGCGCCCAGGCCGGTTGTGCTGCACGCGCCGCCTCGATCGCGAGCTCCAGCACGTTCGGCGTCGCCGAGCGCAGCATGGCGATGGTCTCGCCGGTTGCCGGATAGATAACCGGCAGCGCTGCGCCGCGCTCGTCCTCGATATAGCGGCCGTTGACATAATGCGATGCCGTTGGCTGGGCGCGCATGACTGTTCTCCAAATCGTCTTGTCGCGGCATGCGGAATATGCGTCCGCCGGATCATGGCCTATCTGTCCGACACCTGCCAGCGCGGATTAATCCATGGTTCCTGGTTAGAAGGTGGCAGCGGCGTGCGCCCGAGAATGTGGTCGGCGGCCTTCTCGCCGGTCATGATCGACGGCGCGTTGAGATTGCCGTTGGTGACGCGCGGGAAGATCGAGGAATCGACGACCCGCAGCCCTTCGACGCCAATGACGCGGCATTCCGGATCGACCACGCTCATCGCATCATCGGCACGGCCCATCTTGCAGGTGCCGCAAGGGTGGTAGGCGCTTTCGGCGTGGTCGCGAATGAAGGCGTCGAGCTCCTCATCGGACTGCACATGCGAACCCGGCGACAGTTCCTTGCCGCGGTACGGATCGAAGGCCGCTTGCCCGAAGATTTCGCGGGTCAGCCGGATGCAGTGGCGGAACTCCTTCCAGTCGTCCGGATGCGACATGTAGTTGAAGCGGATCATCGGCTTCGATTTGGGATCGGGCGAGCGCAGCGTGACCGAACCGCGCGACTTCGACCGCATCGGCCCGACATGCGCCTGGAAACCATGCGCCTTGGCCGCCGCCTTGCCGTCATAGCGGACCGCGGCCGGGATGAAGTGATACTGGATATCGGGATAGTCGACGCCGGCGCGCGAGCGCACGAAGGCGGCCGCCTCGAAATGATTGGTGGCGCCGAGGCCGGACTTGAAGAACAGCCATCGTGCCCCGATCAGCGCCTTCGAAAACGGATTCAGCACCGAGTTCAGCGTGATCGGCTTTGTCGATTCCTGCTGGATGTAGAGCTCCATATGATCTTGCAGATTGCGGCCGACGCCCGGCCGGTCGGCGATCACCGGAATGCCGTTCTCCCTAAGGTGCTGGGCGGGGCCGATGCCGGACAGCATCAGGATCTTGGGCGAGTTGATCGAGGAGGCGGCAACGATCACCTCGCGCCGCGCTCTGACCACCTGAATCCGTTTGCGCGCTTCGATCTCGACGCCGGTGGCGCGTTGATTCTCGATGATCACCCGCCGGGCGAAACCCTTGACCAGGATGACATTTTTCCGCCTCAGCGCCGGCCTCAGATAGGCGCTCGCCGCCGACCAGCGACGGCCGCCGCGGATGGTCTGCTCCATCGGCCCAAAGCCCTCCTGCTTCGCGCCATTATAGTCGTCGGTCAGCTCGAAGCGGGCCTGACGGCCTGCCTCGACGAAGGCGCCATAGAGTGGGTTCGTCCTCGAGCCGCGCTGCACAGTCAGCGGACCGCCATGGCCGCGCCAGCCATCCTCGCCGCCTGCGCTGTCCTCCATGCGTTTGAAATAGGGGAGCACGTCGGCAAACCCCCAGCCGGTCGCGCCCTGTTCGGCCCAGTGGTCGAAGTCGCGGGCATGGCCGCGCACATAGACCATGCCGTTGATCGACGACGAGCCGCCGATCACCTTGCCGCGCGGCGTCGCCAGCACGCGGCCACCGAGGTGCGGCTCGGGCTCGCTGGCAAAGCCCCAGTCGTAGAGGCTCATATTGAGCGGGATCGACAGCGCCGACGGCATCTGGATCAGCGGCCCGATATCGCTGCCGCCATATTCGATGACGATGACCGAATGCTTGCCGTCCTCCGACAGCCGGTAGGCCATGGCCGAGCCGGCCGAGCCGGAGCCGATAATGACGAAATCCGCTTCAAGCATGGTTCATGCGCGCCCGTGGTTCATATGCGCAATGAAATCGGCCAGCGAGACGTTGCCGCCGGTTGCCACTACGAGAACGGTCTTGCCGGTCGCGTCGACCTTGCCGCCGAGCAACGCCGCCAGCGAAGCAGCGCCGGATGGTTCGAGCACCAGCTTCAGCCGCTCGAAGGCGATGCGCATGGCGCGCCGCACCGAGGCATCGTCGACGGTGACGCCGCGAACGCCGGCTGCCTTCACCGCTGCGAACGGCGCGTCGCCCGGCCGCCGCGACATCAGCCCGTCGCAGATCGATTTCGGCCCGATCGGCATGGTTTCGATGGCGCCATGCGCCAGCGACGAGCCCATGCCGTCAAAACCTTCGGGCTCGACGCCGATGATCTCCGTGGCGGGCGACAGGTAATGGAAGGCCAGCGAAACGCCGCCGATCAGGCCGCCGCCGCCGACTGAGCAGAACAAGAGATCGGCCTCCGCTTGCCTGGCGGCGAGCTGGTCGAGTGCCTCCAGCCCGGCACTGGCCTGGCCGGCGACGATCTCCGGATCGTCGAACGGGTGCAGCAGCGCCAGGCCTTCGCCCGCAGCGATCTCGCGCGCCTTGGCGGCGGCGACTTCCTCACGAGCGCGCTCGCCATGGTCAGTCAGCACCACGCGCGCGCCGTAACCCGATGTGGCGTCGCGCTTGGCGGCCGGCGCGTCGATCGGCATGACGATGGTGACGGGAATGCCAAGCGCCTGGCCTGCCGCCGCCAGCCCCTGCGCGAAATTGCCGGAGGAATAGGCGACGACGCCCATTTTGGCTTCGTCGGACGACAGCCGCTTCAGCCGCCAATAGGCGCCGCGCACCTTGAACGATCCGGCCCATTGCAGCGACTCGGCCTTGACGAAGACGCGGGCGGCGCCGGTCTCGCGGGCGAGTGCCGCCGATTCCAGCAGCGGCGTGATCTGCGTCGCCTTGGAGGTGGCGGCATAGGCCTGCCTGAGATGGTCGAGCGAGGGGACGAGACGGTCTGCCATCATTTTCCTCGCGGAAAGCGCTTCTGCTCTTCGAGCAGGTCGAGGTTCATATGGTTGCGCATGTAGCGCTCCGATGCCTTCTGCAGCGGCTGGAATTCCCAGGGATAATGGGTGCCGTTGCGCAGCGCCGGGTAGACCACCCAGCGGCGTGCCTGGCTGGCACGCACTGCGGCATCGAACGCCGCCATGTCCCAACGCGCCCGCACCTTGTCGGTGAAAGCGGCCACCAAAGCCGCATTGGCCGGATCGGCGGCGAGGTTGGTCAATTCCCGCGGATCCGATTCAAGATCAAACAGTTGCGGCGGGTCGATCTCGCAATGGATGAATTTGTAGCGGCCCTCGCGCATCGCCACCATCGGCGCGTTGGAGCCTTCGGCGGCATATTCCATCAGCACCGGCGCGGAACGTTTCTTTCCGTTCAGCAACGGCAGCAGCGACTGGCCGTCGGTCCACGGGGCAATCGCGCTGATGTCGATGCCGGCGAGGTCGCAAAGCGTCGGCGTCACGTCGAGATTGGAAACCGGCGTCTCGATCAGCCCGGCGTGTACGCCCTTGCCGGCGATCATCAGCGGCACCCGCGCCGAACCTTCGAAAAAGCACATCTTGAACCATAGGCCGCGCTCGCCAAGCATGTCGCCATGGTCCGAGCAGAACAGGATGATCGTATCGTCGAGCATTCGCGTGCGCTCGAGTACCGACAGCAATTCGCCGAGCTTGTCGTCGAGATAGGAGATGTTGGCGAAATAGCCGCGCCGCGCGCGGCGTATCTGCTCAGTGGTGATGTCGAAGCTGTCATAGTCGCTGGCGCGGTAGAGCCGCTGCGAATGCGGGTCCTGCCTGTTGTAGGGGATGAAGCCGACCTCCGGCTCGAGCGCCGGGCAATCCTCGTAGAGATCCCAGTAGCGCCGCCGTGCGACGTAGGGATCGTGCGGATGGGTGAAGGAAACCGTCAAGCACCAGGGCCGATGTGCGGCATCGTCGGAGACGCGGGCAAAATCGTAGAGCTTCTGCACCGCATGGAAGGCGACCTCGTCGTCATATTCCAGCTGGTTGGTGATCTCGGCAGTACCGGCGCCGCTGACGGAGCCGAGATTGTGATACCACCAGTCGATGCGCTCGCCGGGTTTGCGATAGTCGGGTGTCCAGCCGAAATCGGCCGGATAGATGTCGGTGGTCAGCCGCTCCTCGAAACCGTGCAACTGGTCCGGCCCGACGAAATGCATCTTGCCGGAGAGGCAGGTGTGATAACCTGCGGCGCGCAGATGATGGGCAAAGGTCGGGATCGAAGACGCGAATTCGGCGGCGTTGTCATAGACACCGGTGCGTGACGGCAACTGGCCGCTCATGAATGCGGCGCGGCCCGGGGCGCAGAGCGGCGAGGCGGTGTAATTGTTGCAAAACCGCGCCGAACGCGCGGCGAGCGCCTTCAGATGCGGCGCGTGCAGGAAATCTGCCGGCCCATCCGGGAACAGCGTTCCGTTGAGCTGATCGACCATGACGATCAGGATGTTGGGTTTGGATGTCACTGCTTCTGCCGTCCGCTGAGCTTCGTTTCGAGATAGTCCTCGACCAGTGCAATCGCCGTCGCGGCATCGGGAACACCTTCTTTCAGCGCGCGCCTGATATAGAGCCCGTCGATCAGCGCCGCCGTCGCTTCGGCGATCCGGTCGGCCTCGCTCCTCGGCAGGATGCCGGTCAGCCCGCTGAGCAGATTGGAATGCAGCCGCCGCGCATAGACCTTGAGCAGCCGGCGAAGTGCTGACGACTTCTGCGCCTCGACATAGAAAGCGAGCCAGGCGGCGATCGTTTCGGGCTGGAACTGGATGTCGGAGAAGTTGACCGCGACCACCGCCGAGACGCGCTGGCGCGCCGTGCCGGCCGCGCGAAGTGCACGGCGCGTATCGGCGGTTAGTTCGCTGAGGATGTGGCGCATGGTCGCCAGCAGCAATTCGTCCTTGGCGCCGAAATAATGGTGGGCAAGCGCCGAAGACACGCCGGCGCGCCCGGCGATTTCCGACATCGTCACATCGAGCGAACCGCGCTCGCCGATCGCCGAGATCGTTGCGTCGATGAGCGCCCTGCGGCGCAACGGTTCCATTCCGAGTTTCGGCATTCTTGCTCCGGCCTGTTGGCACCAAGATTATTTTTTATTGACGCATCAATCAACAAAAATCCGGTCTGATTTGCTGGCAAAAGCCAGGCACTATGACCAGATGTTCAAGATCAAGCGATTGTGCGGTTCTGGCCCCTTCACGAAGCCGGCGGAACGGTTCATGCTTGAACAATGCTGAGGCGCGCCGCAAGATCGCGTAGCCCGGGTCCACAGGATGGAGATCGCCATGACAGCATGCATCGTCGGTTGGGCGCATTCGCGCTTCGGCAAGCTCGAAGGCGAGACGCTGGAGAGCCTGATCACCAAGGTGGCAGTCGAGGCGCTTGATCATGCCGGCATCGGTCCGGATGACGTCGACGAGATCGTGCTCGGCCACTTCAACGCCGGGTTTTCCGCCCAGGATTTCACCGCGAGCCTGGTACTCCAGGCCGACGACCGGCTGCGCTTCAAGCCGGCGACCCGCGTCGAGAACGCCTGCGCCACCGGCTCGGCGGCAGTCAGGCAAGGCATCCGCGCCATCGACGCCAATACTGCCCGTATCGTGCTGGTGGTCGGCGCCGAGCAGATGACGACGACATCAGGTCCTGAGATCGGCAAGAACCTGCTCAAGGCCTCGTATCTGCCGGAGGACGGTGACACACCGGCAGGCTTCGCCGGCGTCTTCGGCAAGATCGCCCAAGCCTATTTCCAGCGCTATGGCGACCAGTCGGATGCGCTGGCGATGATCGCCGCCAAGAACCACAAGAACGGCGTCGACAATCCGTATGCGCAGATGCGCAAGGATTTCGGTTACGAGTTCTGCCGGCAGGAAAGCGAAAAAAACCCCTTCGTCGCCGGTCCGCTGAAGCGCACGGACTGCTCGCTGGTCTCAGACGGCGCCGCCGCGCTTGTTCTTGCTGATACGGCCACGGCGCTGAAGATGCGCCGCGCCGTCGCCTTTCGCGCCAATGAGCATGTGCAGGATTTCCTGCCGATGTCGAAGCGCGACATTCTCGCCTTCGAGGGCTGTGAGCAGGCCTGGAATCAGGCGCTGAAGCAGGCGGGCGTGACGCTCGGCGACCTTTCCTTTGTCGAGACGCATGACTGCTTCACCATCGCCGAACTGATCGAGTATGAGGCAATGGGCCTGGCCAAGCCCGGCGAGGGCGCCAAGCTGGCCCTGGATGGCGAGACGGCGAAGAATGGAAGGTTGCCGGTCAATCCGTCGGGCGGGCTGAAGGCCAAGGGCCACCCAATCGGTGCCACCGGCGTATCCATGCATGTGCTGAGCGCCATGCAGCTTGTCGGCGAGGCGGGCGGCATCCAGGTGCCGGGAGCAAAACTCGGCGGCATCTTCAACATGGGTGGTGCCGCGGTCGCCAACTACGTTTCCATTCTCGACAGGATCAGATAAACCCGCCCGCATTTGCGGGAGGTGACATGGCAAATCCGGTTCTGGTCGAAGTCTTGCGCGGCGCAATCGTCGAGAGTGCCCATCGCGGCGCTGTTGCCGTCTTCGACGCCGATGGCAAGCCTGTCTGGGAGATCGGCGACACGGCACAGCCGGTGTTCCCGCGTTCGGCGGTCAAGGCGATCCAGGCGCTGCCGCTGGTCGAGAGCGGCGCTGCCGATGCCTACGGCTTCGGTGATCGGGAGCTAGCGCTGGCCTGCGCCTCGCATTCCGGCGAGCCGCCACATGTCGAGCTGGCGCGCGCCATGCTGGCGAAGGCCGGCCTGGACGAGACGGCACTCGAATGCGGCGCGCATTGGCCGTCGAGCCATGGAGCGACGCTGGCACTTGCCCGCGCCGGCAGCGGGCCGAACGCGCTGCACAACAATTGTTCCGGCAAGCACTCAGGCTTCCTATGCACCTGCGTTCACAGCGGCATCGCCCATCGTGGTTACGTCAAGGCTGGCCATGCCTCGCAGGAGATGGTGCGCGAAGCGATGCAGGCGGTGACCGGTGCTGCCCATGACGCCGATCACCGCGGCACCGACGGCTGCTCGATTCCGACCTATGCCGTGCCGCTGCGCAGCTTTGCCCTTGGCTTTGCCCGCATGGCGACAGGTGCCGGCTTCGAGCCGGTGCGCGCCCGGGCGGCGAAGCGGCTGCTCTCCGCCTGCATGGCCGAGCCGTTTTTCGTCGCCGGCACGGGCAGGTCCGATGTCGCGATGATGGAGGCCGCGCCCGGGCGGATTTTCGTCAAGGGAGGCGCCGAAGGTGTTTTTTGCGCCGCCCTTCCGGAGCTCGGCCTTGGCATCGCGCTGAAATGCGATGATGGCGCCGGCCGCGCCGCTGAAGCGATGGTCGCGGCCGTGCTGGCTAAGCTGCTGCACGCCGACAAGATGGTAGCGGCGAAACTGGTCGAACAGGCAAACCCGCCCATCGAAAGCCGGATCGGCGCCACGGTTGGCGCGCTCCGGCCGACGGCCGCCCTCAACTGACGTGGTTGCGCTCGACGGTCAAATGCGCGTAGCCGGCATTGCCTGATGCGGCGAGATCGCCGGTCACCGGCTCGGCCCAGCGTTGGCCGACGATCGCGCCGTTCTGGACCCCGTCGATGACGTTGTCGGAGATGATTGCCGTCCCGGCACCTTCGACCACGGTGACGACGATGCCAGTCCCCGCCTTGCGGATGACGTTTCCCGTGACGACCACATTGCGCATGAACGGTCCCCAGCCGATCTGCATGCCGTAGAGCGGCGCATTCTCGACGACATTGCCGGAAACTGTGGTGTCTGCCTCGACGCTGATGCCGACGCCGAAGCCGGGCGCGTCGGCAGGGTAGGGGCCGCTGGTCGACAGATTGCGGACGATGTTGCCGGAGCAGACGCCCATGCGGCCGCCCTCGTTGAAATTGACGATCGAAATGCCGTTCGCGGCGCCATCGACAATATTGTTGCCGATGATCGCGCCTTCGAATGAGAATTCGGAATACACGGCCGTTTCGCCCGAGCGCGAGCAGGTATTGCCGGTGATCTGCACATTGCTGGCACTGTTGGCGCGGATCGCCGAAAACGCGCAGTCCGAAACAATATTGCCGGAGATGATGACGTTGCCGGTGCGGAAGGCATTGATGCCATTGCCATTCTGGCCGGTTCCGCCGCTGCGTGCCTGGATGCGTTCGATGCGGTTGCCGCTGACGATGGTGCCGTCTTCCGCTGCCTGCCAGCGGTGCACGAGTATGCCGCCATTGGCACAGTCGGAGACGCTATTGCCTGATATTTCCAGGCCAGCGGCCTCGACCGAATAAATGCCGGCGTCGGCTGCGCCGAAAATCTCCGAGCGCTCGATGCGGCCCGAGACGTGTTCGAGCGCCAGACCGTTCTTGCCGCTGCCGGTCATCTGGCAGTTGTCGACGACCAGATGGACGATGCGGCGCAGATCGAGCAGGCCTTGCGTGTAGTCGCCCATCCAGCGCTTGCTGCCGTCGAACACGAGCCCGCTGAGTTCGATATGCTCGGCCTGTTCTGCCATGATGAGATGGCCATTGCCGCCATAGACGATCCGCGATGCGCCCGGCACCCCGGACAGGCGCACGCGGCCGGGCAGCGACAGGTTGGAAACGATATAGGTCCCCGGCGGCAGGAACACCGCCATATCGCGGTCGTGCGCGTCGCGCAGCAGCTTGGTAAAAGCCTTGCTCTGGTCGTCAAGGGCGCCGGGCCGGACGCCGAGATCGGTCGCGTTGATCGCGCCGCGCATCGCGGCTTTCTCGATGCCGGGCAGGTTCTTCGCCGCTGCCTTGCCGAGCGAAAGCCCCATGACGGCAAATCCGGCGGTCTGCGCAAGCAGCGTTCGTCTGTTCAACATCGGCACAGATTCCTTGTGTTCGACGGTCGCGCCGCAGGATTCGTGCCAGACAGGAGTTGCCCGGATAGGTTCGCCGGCTAAGGCTTGTGGAGTCGTCGCGTCAGGCATAAGTTCGTCGCATGAGCAGGGCCTTCACCCGCGAGGAAGACAGCGAAAACGCCATCGCCGGCATCGGCGAGCGGCCGATCAGCCATCACCGCAATCTGGTGACGGAACGCGGCCTGGCGCTGATCGATGCGGAGGTGGCCGCTCTGCGCGACGAGCTCGGCAGAGCCGAAAAGCGGGCCGACCGCGAGCGCATCGCGCTGGTGTCGCGTGATCTTCGCTATTGGACGGCGCGGCGCGAAAGCGCCGAACTTTCGGTGCCGGAGCCGGGCAGCGACATGGTTCGCTTCGGCATGGGTGTCACGTTGGAAAGCGACGACGGCAAGAAGGTGCACTGGAAGATCGTCGGCGAGGATGAGGCAAATCCCGCCAAGGGGACAATTTCCCATGTGTCGCCGATGGCGATGGCGCTGTTCGGCAAGAAGGTCGGCGAAGTTGCCGTGGTCAATGGCAAGGAGTGGGAGATCGTCAAGCTCTCCGACAGTTAGTCTTCGAGCTTGACGACATGATCGCGGAAGAACGCCGCGGCACCAGCCTCGTCGATTTCGCCGGCGGCGACCATCATGACCAGTTGAATAATGTCCGCCTGCTCGGCTTCGATGCTCAAGCCATTGAAATAAAGGAACAGATCGGCCGCCGCGAAGGCAGTACGCTTGTTTCCGTCGACGAATGGATGGTTTTTGGCGAAACCGAAAAGATAAGCGGACGCCAGCTCACAGAGATCGGGCTCGCCATAGATTTCCCTCTGCTGCCGCCTGTAGAGCGCCGGCTCCAGCCTTCCCTCGTCGCGGATGCCCGCTGCGCCGCCGTGGAGGCGCAGCTGCTCGGCGTGAAGTGCCTCCACGAATTCCCGCGAATGATGCTCGGTCATTTTGCGAGCGCGCGGTAGGCAACCTCATACTTCTTCATCCGCTCGCGCGCGATCTTCATCTTGCGCTCGAATTCTTCAGCAGTGTCCTCGGTGCGGCGCAGACGAAGCTCATCGCCTTCCTTAACGATGACGATGCTGTCGCCCGCCTTCAGGTTCATGCGGTCGAGAATTTCCCTCGGCAGGATCACGCCTTCGGAATTGCCGATCTTGCGAATGGTGGTGTTCATGGTGAGCATCCTGTTGCAACGCTGATTATAACTCTGCGTGTTTCTCGTTACAACAGACGTTAGAACAAGGCATCAGCCAACCTGCAGCAGGCGGTCCATCAGCCGGTCCGCCGCTTCCGGGATGACTGTGCCGGGCGGGAAAATTTCAGTGGCGCCTGCCTGCCGGATTGCATCGTAATCCTGTGGTGGAATGACGCCGCCGGCGACGATCAGCATGTCGTCGCGGCCGAGCTTCTTCAGCGCAAGTTTGAGTTCGGGAATAAGCGTCAAATGGCCCGCAGCCAGCGACGAGGCGCCGACGATGTGCACGTCATGCTCGACGGCCAGCCTGGCGATCTCTTCCGGCGTCTGGAACATCGGCCCGACGGTGACGTCGAAGCCTAGGTCGGCAAAGGCGGTGGCGATCACTTTCTGGCCGCGATCATGGCCGTCTTGGCCCATCTTGGCGACCAGAATGCGCGGCCTGCCGCCCGACTTCTCCTCGAACGCCACGATCTTGTCCTGCAGCCGATCGACCACTGGACTGTGACCAAGCGCGTTGCGATAGACGCCGGAGATCGTCTGCACCGAGGCGACATGGCGGCCGAAGACTTTTTCTAGCGCCAGCGAAATCTCGCCGACCGTGGCATTGGCGCGCGCCGCCCGGATGGCGAATTCCAGCAGGTTTCCGTTACTCCCGGCAGCACGGGTCAGCGCATTGAGCGCGCTCTCGACGGCAGGGATGTCACGCGTGCCTTTCAGCCGCTGCAGCTTCGACAATTGCCGTGCCCTGACCTCGGCATTGTCGATCCTCAGCACGTCGACATCGATGTCCGTCCCGGGCTGGTGGGCATTGACGCCGACCACGATCTGTTCGCCGGAATCAATGCGCGCCTGGGTGCGCGCGGCAGCCTCTTCGATGCGCAGCTTCGGTAGGCCCTTTTCGATCGCCGCGGCCATGCCGCCGAGGCTCTCGACCTCCTCGATATGCGCAAGCGCACGCGCCGCCAGGTCATGCGTCAACCGTTCGACATAGGCGGAGCCGCCCCACGGGTCGATAATGCGCGTCGTGCCGGACTCCTTCTGCAGGATGAGCTGTGTGTTGCGGGCGATGCGGGCCGAATGGTCGGTCGGCAGCGCCATTGCCTCATCGAACGAATTGGTGTGTAGCGACTGCGTATGCCCTTGGGTCGCGGCCATCGCCTCGATCATGGTGCGGATGATGTTGTTGTAGGGGTCCTGCGCCGTCAGCGACCAGCCCGAAGTCTGGCAATGGGTGCGCAGCGACAGCGAACGCTCGTCCTTCGGCGAAAAATTCTTCAGCATCAGGCTGGCCCACAAAAGGCGCGCTGCTCTCAGCTTCGCGACTTCCATGAAGAAATTCATGCCGATGGCCCAGAAGAAGGAAAGGCGCGGCGCGAAACAGTCGATGTCGAGGCCGGCCGCGACGCCGGCGCGGGCATATTCGATACCGTCGGCAATCGTGTAGGCGAGCTCGAGGTCCGCCGTCGCTCCCGCCTCCTGCATGTGGTAGCCGGAGATCGAGATCGAATTGAACTTCGGCATGTGCTTCGACGTGTAGGAAAAAATGTCCGACACGATCCGCATCGAAGGTTTTGGCGGATAGATGTAGGTGTTGCGCACCATGAACTCTTTCAGGATGTCGTTCTGAATGGTCCCGGCGAGGTCCTTCTGCGCAACGCCCTGTTCCTCCGCCGCGACGATATAGAGCGCCATGATTGGCAGCACGGCGCCGTTCATCGTCATCGATACCGTCATCTCGTTAAGCGGGATGCCGTCGAACAACTGGCGCATGTCGAGAATGGAATCGATGGCGACGCCGGCCATGCCGACATCGCCGGCGACGCGCGGATGGTCGCTGTCGTAGCCGCGATGCGTGGCGAGATCGAAGGCGACCGAGAGGCCTTTCTGGCCGGCGGCAAGGTTGCGCCGGTAGAAGGCGTTGGATTCCTCTGCCGTCGAGAAGCCGGCATACTGCCGGATCGTCCAGGGTTGCTGGACATACATCGTCGGATAGGGGCCGCGCACGAAGGGCGGCAGGCCCGGATAGGTATCGAGATGAGGTAAGCCCTTGAGATCGCCCTGGTTGTAGAGATGCTTGATGGCGATGCCTTCCGGCGTCATCCGCTGACCTTTGACCTCGACAGGCGCCCGCCGTGGCGGCGACCAGGCGATCTGGCTGAAATCCGGGATCATGGTACCGCTCCGATCGACTGATCGATGCGGATCGGAAACAGCGGCTCGCACACCGCAACGCTTTCGTCGAAGGCAGGCCGCCGCGCCGCCGCCAGCGTCTCGACCGGACGCTCGGTCTTCGACGGGTGCAGCGTCGTGCCGACGATCGCCCGTTCGCCCGCCTGGTAGGCTGTGTTGCGGCGGGCGGAAGCTGCCTGGACGCGCCTCTGGATGTGGCCTTGCTCAAGGCTGCTCAGCACGCCGCCTTCCGCCTCGATCTGCTGGAACTCCTGCCAGGCCGCCGCGCAGAGCTCCGCAGTCAGCGCTTCGACGGCGCCCGAACCGCAAACCGGATCGGCGACGTGGTCGATGTGGCTTTCATTGGCCATGATCAGTTGCGCGTTGCGGGCAACGCGGCGGGCAAAGCCCGCGGGTAGGCCGTGCGCGATCGTGTGCGGCAGGATGGCGATCGAATCCGCGCCGCCGGCGGCAGCAGCAAAAGCGGCGATGGTGGTGCGCAGGATGTTGCTTTCCGGGTCGGCCGCCGTCATCATCCGGAAGGAGGTTTCGGCATGGATGCTGGCGGTGGAGGGCGGTATCGAGCAGGCTTCCTGGACACGCGCCCACAGCCTGCGCAACGCCCTGACCTTCGCCGTCGATACGAACTGGTCCTGGTCGACGCTCAGCGCAAAACCGATATGCGGCGCCGCGTAGACGAGCGGCTGGCGCGCCTTCTCGAACAGCCTCAGATAGGAGACGGCCGAGGCGAGCATGGTGCCAAGCTCCTGCGCCTCGGTGGCGCCGGCATTGTGGAATACCCGCCCGTCGGCCTCCAGCAGCACGCCGGGCACACCCATCGAAAAGAAATGCGCCAGCGATTGCGGCATCGAAGCCTGTAAAGCGTCGATCGACATGCGCAGCCTGCCGGTCCCGGCAAAAATCGCCGCCGGATCGATGCCGAAGGAGAGGTTGAGCTTTGCCGGGTCGGAGCGGCGCTTGGTCAAAAACGCCACCAGCCAGTCGGCCACGGCGCGGCTCCAGGGATGGGCGTCGATGCGGATCTGGATGCGGTTGAGCGGCACGCCGTCGAGCACGCCCTCCAGCGCCTCCGCCGTCCTCGGCAAGCCATAGCCGAAGGCGTTCGGCGCACCCTCGAAGACAAGCGACAGTCCGGTGGCACCCTGCGCGACGTCTTCCAGCGCCTGCGCACTGGCGCGGCCTATGTCCGGATCGTCGATACGCTGGCTGACGATCCACGGTGATCCCGGGTTGGCGCGCACGACAGGCTCGGCGGTTACCGAACGCTCGTAGAGCGGTTCGATGCGGATGGCGTCGTCCGTATGCGAGACGAGCTTTTCCTCGAAGGACCCGCCGGCCAGCGCCTTCTCCGCCAGCGCCAGCCATCGTTGCCGGTCGGCGTTCGGAAGTTCGGCATCCTGGGTCAAGGCACCGGCGCCCATCCGTTCTCCTCATTCTAGCGGCCGCAGCGGCCAGCTACGTCAGTCTACGTTCCCCGGTCGCATATCACAATGCAGCGTACACGCCGTGCAACACGTCTTGCGTGACTGCGACCGTCAATCGATTGCCAAACATGGGCAGGTTCCGCAAGCTCCAAAAGCCATTTTCGACGACGCCCATTGTCGCTGCGCAATGGCCTCACTATACCTGCGGCGGGGCTCCCTTTTCTTCAAGGGATCAGGCATTCAACCCTATAGGTTTGCGGAGACCGGGCACATGGCCGATGACACCAGTATCTTCATAGGAGCCAGCCGCAAGCCGGACGACAGCTATCAGCGGCCCGAACAGCTTTTGCTGCAATATGGCAATCGTCACGGCCTGGTCACCGGCGCGACCGGCACCGGCAAGACGGTGACCCTGCAGATATTGGCCGAGGGTTTCTCCAATGCCGGCGTGCCGGTGTTCTGCGCCGACATCAAGGGCGACCTGTCGGGTATCGCCATGATGGGCACAGCGCAGGATTTCCTGGTCAAGCGGGCCGAGCAGGTCAAGCTCGATCCCTATGAATTCCAGGAATTCCCGGTCATCTTCTGGGATCTGTTCGGCGTGCAGGGCCACCCGATCCGCGCTACCATCTCGGAAATGGGGCCGCTGCTTCTGTCGCGGCTGATGAACCTTTCCGAGGCGCAGGAAGGCATCATGAACATCGCCTTCCGCATCGCCGACGAGGAAGGCCTTCTGCTGCTCGACTTGAAGGACCTGCGGTCACTGCTTGCCAATATCGCCGACCGCGCCGAAGAGATCGGCGCTCGCTACGGCAATGTGACGAAACCTTCGGTCGGCGCCATCCAGCGCACGCTGCTGGTCCTGGAGCAGCAGGGCGCGGCCAATTTCTTCGGCGAGCCGGCATTGCGGATCGCCGATATCATGCGCACTACGCGCGATGGACGCGGCGCCATCAGCGTGCTCGCCGCCGACAAGTTGATGATGAATCCGCGGCTCTATGCGACGTTCCTTCTGTGGCTGATGTCGGAACTGTTCGAGGAACTGCCCGAGGTCGGCGACCCGGACAAGCCGAGGCTGGTCTTCTTCTTCGACGAGGCGCACCTTCTGTTCGACGACGCCCCGAAGGTGCTGGTCGACCGCGTCGAGCAGGTGGTCCGGCTGATCCGCTCGAAGGGCGTCGGCGTTTATTTTGTCACGCAAAATCCGCTGGATATCCCTGAAACGGTGCTGGCCCAGTTGGGCAACCGCGTGCAGCACGCACTTCGTGCCTATACGCCGCGCGAACAGAAGGCCGTCAAGACGGCGGCCGAGACGTTCAGGCCCAATCCCGATTTCGACTGCGCAACCGTGATCACGCAGCTCGGCACCGGCGAGGCGCTTGTCTCGACGCTGGAAGCCAAGGGCGTGCCGTCCATGGTGCAGCAGACGCTGATCCGCCCGCCATCGTCGCGCCTTGGCTCAATCACGTCCGAAGAGCGCCGCAAGCTGATCACTGAAAGCCCGGTTGCGGGACAATACGACCAGACCGTCGATCGCGAATCCGCTTTCGAGATCCTGCAGAAAAAGGCCAAGGACGCCCAGGAGGCACAGGCGCAGCAACAGGACGCAGGCCGTTCGCGCTGGACCATTCCCGGCTTCGGCAACGACGATCCCCAGCCGACCGGCGGCCGCCGCGCGCCGCGGCCATCCAACCGCCAGACGGTGGCGGAGGCTGCGATCAAATCCGTGGTGCGCTCGGTCGGCTCGTCGGTCGGACGAGCGATCGTCCGCGGCATTCTGGGCAGCCTGTCCAGGGGGCGGTGAGGCGCATCGGACCCGAAGGCGGGCATCGGTGTTGGCAAATTCTGCCTTGGCATGAAGCGCCAGTAGGGAGATCTGAAGGACAGCGGACGGCGGCTATGCGCCATTTCGAGACCTTTCTGACAATCGCCCACAATGTCGCGCTTCTGACCCGAAGCCGCTTTCCGGCCAGTGGGACTCCGGGCGCCATCCGTCGTCGCGAGTTCACGCCGTTCCAAATGGAGCGGTCTTGCGCTTGAGTCTGTGCTATGTTGGGCAGTGAAGGAAGGGGCAAGGTGAGCGAGATCCGCAAACTTGCGGCGATCCTGGCCGCCGATGTTGTCGGATACAGCCGGCTGGCTGGGTCGGACGAAGATCGGACGCTCGCGCGACTCCGGGCGCTCCGCAGCGATGTCATCGACCCCACCATCGCGGTTCACGCCGGTCGGGTAGTGAAGCGAACAGGTGACGGAGCCCTCGTGGAATTCCGCAGCGTTGTCGATGCCGTGCGCTGCGCCATCGAAGTGCAAAATGGCATGGTCGAGCGCAACGTCGGCCTCCCACCGGAGCGCCGCATTGAATTCCGGATCGGTATTCATCTTGGCGATGTGGTCGAGGAGAGTGACGGCGACCTGATGGGCGACGGCGTCAACATCGCCGCCCGTCTGGAAGGAATCGCCGAACCAAATGGGATCTGCCTCTCAGGTGCGGCCTATGAACAGGTGCGCGACAAGTTGAAAGAAGAATTCGTCGATCTCGGCGACAAGGAGCTCAAAAACATTGTACGGCCGGTGCGAGCCTATCGTCTGAGCCTGAGCCAAAACGTGGCGAAGTTGGAGCTCGTCGCGTCGGCCGTGTCCGGCGGAAACCTGCCGCTTCCCGACAAGCCTTCCATTGCCGTACTGCCATTCCAGAACATGAGCGGAGACAGGGACCAGGAGTTCTTGAGCGACGGCATCAGCGAGGATATCATCACCGCGCTGTCCAAGCTGCACTGGCTGTTCGTCATCGCCCGCAACTCGACATTCGCCTACAAGGGCAAATCGGCCGACATCCGCCAGGTGGCCCGTGAGCTCGGCGTCCACTACGTGCTCGAGGGCAGCGTTCGCAAAGCCGGCGACCGTATTCGCGTTACTGCCCAGCTGATCGAAGCCGCATCCGGGACGCATGTGTGGGCCGAGCGCTATGACCGCGCGGTGAGCGACATATTTGCCGTGCAGGACGAGATCACGGGAAGCGTCGTCGGATCGCTGGAGCCGCAGCTCTATGCTGCAGAGAACGTGCGCCTCAGGAAGCGGCCGACCGAGAGCCTGGACGCCTGGGGCTGCGTCGTGCCGCCATGCCCTACGTGTGGACCTGGGTTGCCCGGGACAACGAGGTCGGTGTCGGTCTGCTCAAGCGGGCCATCGAGATCGATCCGGAATATGCCCGCGCCATTGGCCTGCTCGGCTGGCTTTATGCCGCGAGGGCGCATCTAGGGGTGGCGGAGCCTTCCGAGGTGCTCGACGGGGCACTCGCGCTCGGCCAGCGCGCGCTCGACCAGGACAATGACGATCCATGGGCTCATCTCGTGCTCGGTTACGTCCACATGGTCGCGCGGCGTCCCAAGCCTGCCAGGGAGGCGCTTACCGAAGCGATCGAGCGAAACCCGAGCTTTGCCATGGCGCATATGGTTCTGGGCTCGAGCTACGGCTACGCCGGGATGGGCGCGGAGGGCGCCCGCCACGCAGAACTAGCGATGCGGCTCTCCCCACGCGACACGATCCAAGCAGCGGTGCTCTCGACGATCGGCACCTGTCATTTTGCAGCCGGGCGCATCGCCGAGGCGGTCGAGTTCCAGCACCGCGCGGTACAGCTCAGGCGCGACTTCGGCACCGCATGGCGCAGTCTCGCGGCAGTGGCCGGGCTGTCCGGCGACCTTGCGCTCGCCGCTTCCGCACTTGCAGAGGCCCTGCGGATCCAGCCGAACCTCACGCTGGACTGGATCGAGCGCTATCATCCGATCGCCCCCGCGGAGCTTCGTGCGCTCTATGCCGAAGGGCTGCGCCGGGCGGGCCTAAGCTAATTAATCAACCTGGCCGTACAAAGCGACACCCAACAACCTGGCAACCGCCGGCTCGAGGCAGATCGACCGCTTGAGCCGCGAGGAAGATCCCGCCCGCGCTTTCGACCAGCTCAGAAGATCGAATTTGTGATCGATTTTATCGGGCCGAGCAGGATCGATCCTTCCGGCACGCCGGCGTCGATCGGAATGGCTCTGCGGTTTGCTGTTGCCACCACCGGCTGGCCGACATCGGCTGTCACCACGACCGGGGTCTTGTTCGGCACACGATCGTAGAGATCGATAATGTCCTGGTTCATCAGGCGCACGCAGCCCGACGACACCGATTTGCCGATCGACCGCCATTCCGGCGAGCCGTGCAACCGGTACAGCGTGTCCTGGTTACCCTGGAACAGGTAAAGCGCACGCGCGCCAAGCGGGTTGTCCAGCCCGCCGGGCATGCCGCCATTATCGGCGCTGTATTTTGCGAGCTCGGGCTGGCGGGCTATCATGTCGTCCGGTGGCGTCCATTTCGGCCATTTCTGCTTCCATTGGACCACCGCATCGCCCGACCATTCGAAGCCGGCGCGGCCGAGGCCGACGCCGTAGCGGATCGCCTGGCCGCCCGGGCGCACCAGGTAGAGGAAGTGGTTGGTCGTGTCGACGACGATGGTGCCGGGCTGCTGCCCGGTCGGATCGTCAACGATCTGGCGCAGGAACTGCGGGTCGATCTTGTCGACAGGTATGGCCGGCAGCTCGAAGCCGCCATCGGACATCGGCCCATACATCGTCACGTAATCGCCGAGCGCCGGCTCGACATAGGTCGGCGGCGGTGGCTCGACCGGCTGCTGCGACAGGGTGGTGCAACTGGAGACCGCGACCGAGGCGGCGCCAAGGGCTGCTGCGTTGAGGAAACCGCGACGGCTAAGGCGCAGAGAGGACGATTGGGGTGTGAACATGATTGCCTTTTTTAAGTCTCAAATCGCAACAAAGCGTGAATGCGTCCGATACGGCGCAGGTGCTTGAGCAATGTCAGTGCGATAGGCGGTTCCAATTCTGGCCGCAGGGTGGACAAACAAAGGCAAAGCTGTGACTGGATCGTCACTGTTGCGTCGAGGCAACATGTCCGGCCGTCAAACCCCGGAGATCAGACCATCGAGGGACGGCAGGATCAGGGCCGGTGGGAAATCCCGGTATTCCTCTGGTTGATTGGCGCGGTTGATCCACACCGTCCTGAAGCCGAACTTGGTGGCGCCGGCGACGTCCCAGCGGTTGGATGACTGGAAAGAGACGGCGCCCGGATAGAGGCGCCAGCCCGTGGTGACCATGTCGTAGACCGACGGATCGGTCTTGAAGCGCCTGACGCTGTCGACGGAAAAGACGTCGTCCAGGACCTGGTCGAGCGCGGCGGATTTGACCGCCGCTTCCAGCATCTCAGGCGAACCGTTTGACAGGATCGCCAGCCTTGCCCCCGATGCCTTGAGCGCCTTGAGCACGGCCGGTACCTCCGGATAGCAGTCCAGCCGCCAATAGGCCTCGAGCAGCTTCGCCCTCAGCCCGGCATCCGCGGATGGAACCTTGCGCAGGGCGAAGTCGAGGGCCTGCTCGGTGAGCTGCCAGAAATCGGCATAGGCCCCCATCAGCGTCCTGACCCAGGAATATTCCAGCTGCTTGGCGCGCCAGATATCGGACAGCAACTGGCCGTCCGGCCCGATCTGGTCGGCGTGACGGCGCACGGCCGCATGCACGTCGAACAGCGTGCCATAGGCGTCGAAAACGTAAGCCGCGAACTGCATTCGACAGTTTTGAGGCCGCGTAAGGCAAGGCGCAAGCGCTGATTGCAGTCCGCCAGCCCGCTGGCCTCAACAAATCTCAGCCAAGCCGGTTGACGGCGGCCGCCAAAGCATCTTCCAATGCGCCGCAACAAGCATCGAACGGAACCTGGCAATGACACTGGCGACTGCGGCGCAATCCGCGACATGGACCTTCGTCGACGGCGACTGGTACGAGGGCAATGTTGCCATTCTAGGGCCGCGCAGCCACGCCATGTGGCTCGGCACCAGCGTGTTCGACGGCGCCCGCTGGTTCGAGGGCGTCGCTCCCGATCTCGATCGCCATGCAGCGCGGGTCAATGCCTCGGCGATCGCGCTCGGCCTGAAGCCGACGATGAGCACCGACAAGATCGTCGGCCTGACCTGGGACGGGCTGAAGAAGTTCGACGGCAAGACGGCAGTCTACATCAGGCCGATGTATTGGGCCGAGCATGGCGGCTATATGGGCGTGCCGGCCGACCCGGCCTCGACGCGTTTCTGCCTTTGCCTCTACGAATCGCCGATGATCTCGCCGGCTGGGTTTTCGGTGACGGTGTCGCCGTTCCGGCGCCCGACCATCGAAACCATGCCGACCAACGCCAAGGCTGGCTGCCTTTATCCCAACAACGGCCGGGCCATCCTCGAAGCCAAGATGCGCGGCTTCGACAATGCGCTCGTGCTCGACATGCTGGGCAATGTCGCCGAGACCGGCACCTCGAATATTTTCCTGGTCAAGGACGGCCATGTCCTGACGCCGGCGCCGAACGGCACCTTCCTGTCCGGCATTACCCGCGCGCGCACGATGGCCCTGCTGGGCGAATACGGCTTCACGACGACGGAAAAGACGCTGTCGATCCGCGATTTTCTCGAGGCGGACGAAATCTTCTCGACCGGAAACCACTCGAAAGTCGTGCCGGTCACCCGTATCGAGGAGCGCAATCTGCAGCCCGGACCAGTGGCCAAGAAGGCGCGCGAACTCTATTGGGAATGGGCGCATTCGACTTCGCCCGGCTGACCCGCTAAAAAGCGGCCGGCGCTTCGTTTCCGGAGTTGTTCCAGACCAATCCAGTCCTATGTTAGTCCGGTATCGACACCGGATTTTTCCACGAGGGAGTACGACCGATGGCTTTTGAATTGCCCGCCTTGCCCTATGATTACGAGGCCTTGCAGCCTTATATGTCAAAGGAAACGCTGGAATATCACCACGACAAGCACCACAAGGCCTATGTCGACAACGGCAACAAGCTGGCCGCCGAGGCGGGCATGGGCGATTTGTCGGTCGAAGAGGCCGTCAAACAGTCCTTCGGCAAGAATGCGGGCCTCTTCAACAATGCCGCCCAGCACTACAATCACATCCATTTCTGGAAATGGATGAAGAAGGGCGGCGGTGGCAACAAGCTGCCGGGCGCATTGCAAAAGGCGGTCGACAGCGATCTTGGTGGCTACGACAAGTTCAAGGCCGACTTCATCGCCGCCGGCACCACCCAGTTCGGTTCGGGCTGGGCCTGGGTCTCGGTCAAGGACGGCAAGCTGGCGATCTCGAAGACGCCGAATGGCGAGAACCCGCTCGTCCATGGCGCGACGCCGATCCTCGGCGTCGATGTTTGGGAACATTCCTATTACATCGATTATCGCAACGCCCGGCCGAAATACCTCGAAGCCTTCGTCGACAGTCTCATCAACTGGGACTATGTGCTCGAACTCTACGAAAAGGCCTGATCCGTTCCAGAAAAGCCCCGGCAGAACCGGGGCTTTTCTTTTTCAGCATCAGAACGACAGTTGCAAAATTTCACGCAAGCGTGAGGCGCAGCGTCGGAATTTTTAAGCCATCCTTGCCGTTTGTCATCGGGTGGGACCGCATCCTGAATTGCCTTCAACATGGAGCCAAGTGAATGAGAAAGCTTATCCTCGCCATCTCGATGCTCGCCTTCGCCGGTTCGGCGGCGTTTGCCGATCCGGTTGCTGACCGGCAGGCCCTGATGAAGGAACGCGGCAAGATCGCCGCCGGCTTGTCGAAAGTGGTCAAGGGCGAGACGCCCTACGACGCAGCTTCGGTGCTGACCGCGTTGCAGGCACTGCAGGCCAATGCCGAGAAATTCCATGCCGGCGTCGACACGCTTTTCCCCGCGGGCAGCGACACCGGCGACACCACGGCGTCTCCCAAGATCTGGCAGGACATGGCCGGCTTCAAGACGGCTGAAGGCAAGTACCTCGCAGACGTCAAGGCAGCGGTCGCCGCAGCACCTGCAGATGCCGAGGCGTTGAAGGCACAGTTCAACACCATCGGCGGCGGCTGCGGCAACTGTCATCAAAACTACAGGGTGAAAAAAGGCTGATGGCGGGCAATGCGCTTGCTGAAGAAACTTGCCGGCGCCGCCCTCGTTCTGGGCGGCGCGGCCGCGATTGCCGGCTGGTTCCTGTCGGCTCCGGTCAGGCTCGATGCCGCAACGCTGGCTGAGCTTGGTCCCGGCGACGCCGCCAGGGGCAAGCGCATCTTCTACGCCGGCGGCTGCACGTCCTGTCATGCCAAGCCCGGCTCGCAAGGCGACGCCCGCCTTCAGCTGGTCGGCGGCCTCGAGCTCAAGACGCCGTTCGGCACCTTCGTGCCGCCGAACATATCGCAGGATGCCAGGGACGGCATCGGCGCCTGGTCGGTCGAGGACTTTGCCAACGCCATGCTGAAGGGCGTATCACCGTCGGGCGAGCATCTTTATCCGGCATTTCCCTATACTTCATACGCGCGCATGAAGCCGGCCGACATTGCCGATCTCTATGCATTCCTCAAGACCTTGCCCGCGGTCGCCGGCAAGGCGCCCGCCAATTCGCTGGCATTTCCCTTCAATGTCCGACGCGGTCTTGGCTTGTGGAAGCTGCTCTATTTGAGTGACCAGCCGGTCGTTTCCTTTCCCGACGGCACGCCCGACCCGGTGCTGGCCGGCCGCTATCTGGTGGAAGGCCCCGGTCATTGCGGCGAATGCCACACGCCGCGGGACCTCGCCGGCGGCACCAGGAAGGGCCAGTGGCTGGCAGGTGCGGCCGCCGCCGAAGGCAGCGGTATCGTGCCGAACATCACGTCGGGCGAGGGCGGCATCGCCGACTGGTCCGAAGCTGACATCGCCAACTATCTCGAAACCGGCTTCACGCCGGATTTCGATACGGTCGGCGGCGCGATGGTCGACGTGCAACGGAACATGGCCGTGCTGACCCCGGAGGACCGTGCGGCGATCGCCGCCTATCTGAAAGCCGTGCCGCCGCATCCCAACGGCTATCCGGCTCGCAAGAAGCCGGCGAGCTGACGGCCGTTGCGTCAGCGGTCGCCGAGAAAGTCGAAGCCGGTTTCGAAGAAGTGATTGTAGTCGCAGGTCATTTCCTCGCCAGGCGCAATGTCGCGCAAGGCATAGGTCTCCTCCGGCTGCGAGACGTCGCAATTCGGGTCGTCGGCATGGTTCATGTAGCGCGCATCGTCGGCTTCGAAGACGATGTAGTTCGGGTCGCACCGGTCCGGGTAGGCGTAGCGGTCAAGGTAGGTTTTCACCGGCCCGGTTTCCCGCTCGTAGGTCGTCACCTCGATGCGGCGGTCGTATTTCGGGTCGAGCTTCCAGACCAGCGTGCCGCGGGGAATGTGGTTCTTGGCAAAGACGCCGATGCCCTGGATGGGCGATTTGTCGAGATAGACATCGACGAGCAACATGGCAGATTCCTGGGTGATTGAGTGTTGGCGGCGACCGTGAAAAGGCCGCGCATTGGGTAGCGCGCGACCTTTGCAATTGCGAGCGGAAAATCAACTGTGCCTGCCCAGTATCCGAAGCCTCATGCGGCGTCGCATGTCGAGACCCTAGCGCTGTTGCAGCGCCAGCCGGATGCCCAAGACGCAATAGATGCAGCCGACAGCCTTGCCCTGCCATCTCAGCACCGTCGGGTTTCGGCGCAGGAAAGCGCCGAGGCCGCCCGCACCCACGGCGAAAACCACCGTGCTGACGAGGCCCAACAGAACAAAGATCACGCCCAATGTCGCCAGTTGAAGCATCACCGATCCGTTTTCAGGCCGCACAAACTGCGGAAGAAATGCGAGGAAGAAAAGCGCGGTCTTGGGGTTGAGAATCTCGGTCAAAACAGCCTGCCGAAATGCTTTGGCAGCGGGGATCGCAAGTGCGCCGGCGGCCGGATAGGCAGGCGTTTTCTCGATGATCGCGCGAACGCCGAGATAAATGAGGTAGGCTGCGCCGATGTATTTCACTATGCTGAAAAGCGCCGCCGACGTGGCAATGATCGCCGAAATGCCGACGATCGCCATGAAGGTGTGAACCACGTCGCCGGCCGCGATCCCCGCGCCGGTCGCGATGCCCACCCTGGTTCCAGAGCTGGTTGCTCGCGCCACGGTCAAAAGGGTGGCAGGACCCGGGATGAAAACAAAGCCAAGCACAACCGCGACATACGCAATCAATGTGGCAAGATCGATCATTGGTGGGCTTCTCCGCAACTTCCATCCTCAATGAAGGCATGTAGCGGAACAGCAAGCAATACCTGCCTATCCGCGGTGTTTACGCGGCAAGCTCGGCCTTCCCTGTCACCTTGAGCGCAAAGGCATAGGTGAAGGCGATTTCCTCCAGCCTCGAAAACCGGCCAGAGGCGCCGGCATGGCCTGAATCCATGTTGATCTTGAACAGCACCGGATTCTCACCTGTCTTGCGGTCGCGCAACCGCGCTACCCATTTGGCCGGCTCCCAATAAGTGACGCGCGGGTCGGTCAGGCCGGCCAGCGCCAGAATCGGCGGATAGTCGAGTGCGGCGACATTGTCGTAGGGTGAATAGGCGGCGATGGTCCGGTAATCCTCCGCCGAAGCGATCGGATTGCCCCATTCCGGCCATTCCGGCGGCGTCAGCGGCAGGCTGGCGTCGAGCATGGTGGAGAGCACGTCGACGAAGGGAACCTCGGCGACGACGGCGCCGAAGCATTGCGGCGCCATGTTGGCGACCGCCCCCATCAGCATGCCGCCGGCCGAACCGCCTTGCGCGACGATGCGGTCATGCTGCGTATAGCGTTCAGCGACAAGGTGCTGAGTGACCGCGATGAAATCGGTGAACGTCTTCATCTTGTTCGCCCGCTTGCCTTCGTCGTACCAGCCATAGCCCTTGTCCTTGCCGCCGCGAACATGGGCTATCGCGTAGACAAAGCCGCGGTCGACCAGCGAAAACAGATTGGTATTGAACGCGGCCGGCACGGTGATGCCGTAGGAGCCGTAGCCGTAAAGCAGGCACGGCGCCGACCCGTCGAGCGGCGTGTCGCGGTGATGGAGGAGCGAGATCGGCACCAGTTCGCCGTCGGCGGCAGGCGCCATCAGCCGGCGCGTGACATAGTGCGCCGGGTCGTGGCCGGACGGCACTTCCTGGGTCTTGAGCAGCACCCGCTCGCGGGTGCGCATATTGTAGTCGAAGACCTGCGCCGGCGTCGTCATCGACGAATAGGAAAAGCGCATGATCTCGGTGTCGTATTCGTAGGAGCCGGACAGGCCGAGCGAGAAGGCCTCCTCGTCAAAGGAGATCAGGTGCTCCTCGCCGCTCTTGCGGTCGTGCACGACGATGCGCGGCAGGCCTTCCTTGCGCTCGAGCCGGACCATGTGGTCCTTGAAGCCGATCACCGAAAGGATCAGTCGGCCCGCTTCGTGCGGCACCAGTTCCTGCCAGTTGGCACGCACCGGATCATGCGCTGGCGCCGTCATGATCCTGAAGTCCTTGGCACCGTCGGCATTGGTGAGGATGAAGAAGATGTCGCCGCCTTCCTCGAGCTCGTACTGCAGGCCGGTCTGGCGCGCCGCAACCAGCTTCGGCTCTGCGAACGGATCGTTGGCGCTCATGATGCGGTATTCCGAGGTCTCATGGTCGTTGATGCCGATCATGATCCACTCGTTGGAGCGCGTGCCGCCGACATCCATGAAGAAGCCGGGATCGGTCTCCTCGTAGATCAGCCGGTCGTTTTCCGGACTGTCACCAAGCGCATGGAACAGCACTTTGGAAGGCCGGTGGTTGGGGTCGAGGCGAGTGTAGAAAAACCCGTCATTGCCGGCATCCCAAACACCGCCACCGCCGGTGTCCGGAACCCTGTCCGCCAGGTCATTGCCGCCGGCGAGATCGCGGACGCGCAGCGTGTAGAATTCGGAACCCTTGTCGTCGAAGGCCCAGAGCAGCTTGCTGTGGTCGTCCGAATGATCGACGCCGCCCAGCCGGAAATAGGGCTTACCCTCGGCCTCGGCATCGCCGTCGAGCAATATCTGCTTGTCGCCGCCGTCGCGCGCCGTGCGGAAATAACGCGGCTGCTGGCCGCCAAGCTTGAAGGAGGAGCCGTAGGCATAGGGCCCGTCCTTCATAGGCACAGAGGAATCGTCTTCCTTGATACGCCCCTTCATTTCCGCGAAAAGCTGCTTCTGCAGCTGAGCCGTGTCGGCCATCAGCGCCGCCTGGTAAGCATTCTCGGCTTCGAGGTGGGCGCGGATTTGGCCGTCGAGCAGAGACGGATCCCTGAACATCTCTTGCCAATTGCTGGCCCTCAGCCAAGCATAGTCGTCCGTCCGCGTCATGCCGTGATGCGTGTCGAAGATCGGCCGTTTCTCCGGCTGCGGTGGGGTGGCGGTCGGAAACACTGGGGTTCTGGTCATTGCGTCTCGCTGTGGAAGTTACTTGAATAGCGAATGAACACGCCGATCAGCGCGGGTTCAACGGCTATGATCTATTGTCGTGGTGGCTCGAGGGGACGGGCTGGAGGAGAGGACAATGAACATTTTTTCTCGGACTGTCGCGGCCCTCGCCTTCGCTGCGACGACCCTGGCCAATGCCGGTCATTCTCATGCAACTGCCTTTGCGGCTTGGCAAGTGGCCAATGTGCCGTTCGGCGACACACTCAATGTGCGCAAATATCCTTCGGGAACTTCGCAGAAGCAGGCCGCCTATCCCAACGGGACGGTTCTGCAGATGACCGGCAAATGCACCGGTGGGATAAATCTGCTCGATCTCGCCAACCATTCGTACTGGCAGCAGAAACAGAAGATCCGCAATCACTGGTGCCAAGTCTGGCATGATCCGGCACGGAACGGCCAGTTCGTCACCGGCTGGGTCTACGGAAAATACATCACTCCGTTCTAGTGACGCGGCACGCCGCTCCGGCCGACGGCTCACGAGCAACAGTAATGCTTCGCAACCTATGATTTTACTGAATCCGCCGATTGGCCAGGCTGTAATGCTGCCGGCTGGATCAAGCATTGAGCTCTATTTACCTGCTGCAGTCTGTGTAATGGCTGCTTGCCGCCGCGTCAGTCGATGCTGGTCTGACCAGAAAATACGGCAAGTTTACACTCTGCACGAAAGAGTGAAGCTGACTATGAAAGATTTGACTTGCATCGCTGAATAGAGCGCAAGAAGCGAATTGACTTACTTGACGCCAAGGCCCATTAAGGTGCCGCGACGCGAATCGCGGAGGCTTTTTCCTGCACAAGTTCGCGCGATGCCCAACTATCGAAACGGGCGCAAACAGAAACAATTCTCGTTGGGGCCTGAACGCCATGGATATTACCGAAACACCTTCCAGAAACAGTGACGCGCTGATCGAGCTTACCGCCGACGTGGTGGCCGCCTATGTCAGCAACAATCCCGTGCCGGTCGGCGAATTGCCGAACCTCATTGCCGATGTCCATGCCGCTTTGGGGCGCGTCGGCGGGGCCGCCGAGCAGCCGCCTGCCGACAAGCAGAAGCCGGCGGTAAATCCGAAGCGTTCGGTGCATGACGACTACATCATCTGTCTCGAAGACGGCAAGAAGTTCAAGTCGCTCAAGCGTCACTTGATGACCCACTATGATCTCACGCCCGACCAGTATCGCGAAAAGTGGAACCTGGACCCGAGCTATCCGATGGTTGCGCCCAATTATGCGGCCGCCCGTTCGCAGCTCGCCAAGAAGATGGGTCTCGGCCGCAAGCGCAAGGGACGCTGATAACCGGCTCTTCGGGTTTGACACTCAAACGGCGCCTGCGGGCGCCGTTTTGTATTATCCGGTCAAAGGTCGAACCCGCCATGCTGCCGGCAACTGCCGTCCGGTCAGGCGGTCTGCTTCAGCGCTGCTTCGGCGTCACGCTTGATGCGCTTGACCATCGAGCGAAGACCATTGGCGCGCTGCGGCGACAGGTGCTCGTCAAGTCCGAGCGCCTTCAATGTGGCCTCCGCGTCGGTCCTCTGGATTTCGCTGGCCGGCCGTCCCGAAAACAGCGCCAGCATGATGGCGACCAGACCGCGCACGATATGGGCGTCGGAATCGCCCTTGAAGGTGATAACGGGGTCGGGACCACCGCCCTGTTCGGTGGTCAACCAGACCTGGCTGACGCAGCCGGGCACCTTGTTGGCCGGTATGCGTTGCTCGTCGGGAAACGGCGGCAGCGCTTCACCCAGTTCAATCACATAGCGATAGCGGTCTTCCCACTCGTCGAGCAGGGAAAAGTCGTCGCGGATGGTCTGGATCGTCGTAGTCATCACCCCGGATATAGTCATCCGGCGCTGCCACGTCACGGAAAAAGAGGAGAAACGCCGCAGGCGCCGAGAGCGGGGAGCCTTGCGGTCTGGCGACGAATTCGGCCGAAACCGTCTCAGTTCTTCGCCGGCAAGTGCAGTTTCGCCGGCAGATCGACTTTCGCGGGCAAGACGATTTCCTCGGGCACGCTGCCGGTGGTCGTCACCGCATCTGGTTCAGGGGTCTTGTCGTCCAGCATGGCGGCCGCGATCTTGGCGGTTTCCCTGGCCCGGGCGGTGATGGTGTGCATTGCCGATTTACCGGTCTCGCACACGTCCGGCTTGCGCTCGCAGATGCCGGCGATGTCGCCGACGGCTTCGCGTGCCGCAAACAGCGCCTGGAGCGGCCCGACGCTTTCGCGGCCCGCATCATCGGCGCCGACACCCAGCGGCAGCGCCAGAAGCACCAGGGAAAACCAGAAAGCAGCTCTTATCAGAAAGCCCATCTGTCTGTCCTTTATGACGGTCATGCCTCCGAACCACACGACCCTTGTACCGCGATACTGGCACGGAGGCGCAAAGGACGGCTTGTCCCGAAAGCAACAGTTTTCCTCAAATTTTAGGCAGATTCGAAACGAAGCGCTTTGAAGTTCACTTGCCTCGAATGGGTCATATTTCATTCAGCAAATGGTAACCATCCAACCTGTTGTTTCTCCTCGTTATTTTTTGCATTGGTGACAGTTTGGTGCGATTGGCCGCAAGCTTAGGCGCGGGTGGTCCGGATAACGCTCCGTTTACTATGGCGGCAAGTGCCCCCGTTTTTCCCCACCGGGATCCCGATATTTGCTGCCTGCCGGGGGACGATCGGCCCAGCCTTATCCATTCCTTAAACGCTGGATGCGAGTTTCGGATCGACAAAAGCCGCCTGCCAAGCAGGGCCGTTCACGACCGGGTGCGTTGAGTTGAGTGCGATCAAGGCCAGATACGCCGAGTTGCCGGGCGCGATAGCCGCCGGTTGCGAACGGATGGTTCATCCGTCCGTCCTCGGCCAGGACGACCGCCGCCGTGAGAGCCGGTTCATTGGCGTCATGCTGGCGGCTCCCTTCTTCAGCGCGGGTGCAGCGGTGACGCTGGTCACGTCGGGCATGGGCGCGGCCGTGACTGTGGCTGCGATCTTTGCGGCGTTCGGCCTTTGCTGGTTCGCCGCCCTGCTGGTGGCTGCATCGGGCAAGATGACCCTGGCCGGCCAACTCGCCTTGGTCGTCGGCAGTGTTGCCCTGGGTGCCCTTATCGCTGCCGCCGGCGGTGTGGCCTCGCCGGTTGCCTTGCTCGCGGTGGCGCTGCCGTTTGAAGCCTGGTGGATCGGCCAGTCGCGGCGTGCCGTGATCTGGGGCGCCATCTCGGCCCTTGTCGCAGTCTTGCTGCAGCCTTTAGCCGGTTCCGTCTTGCCGCTCGGCCAGACCGAAATCGCCGCATGGCACTGGCTGGTGCCGTTGGCCTGGGCGCTCACGCTCATTCCGCGTGTCGCTTCGCTTCGTGCCACCGCCAGCGCTCAGCTCGATCCGGCCGGCAGCCACCGGCTCGAAGACCTGATCGACGCCGTCGTGCTGCGAATCGCTGCCCATGGCGAGGTTCTGGACGCCTCGGCTAAGGCACGCACGATACTGAGGCTGCCACCGGAGCTGCTTTTCGGCACCGGACTTTTCGATCGCATCCATCTGTCCGACCGCGTCCCGTATCTCAGTGCGCTGGCCGATATGCGCGATGGCGCCCTGTCGCGCCGGCTCGACCTTCGCGTCCGGCTGCCGCAGAGCAGCGGCGTGACAGCCGACAATTACCGGCCGTTCTCGCTCGAGATGATGCGCGCGCCTGGGCAGGGGACTGTCTTCACGCTTCTTCTGCGCGAAAACGATGAAGTGGCCGGACTGCGCCAGGAGCTTGCCGCTGCCAACGAGGCGGCTGCTTCGGCCGAGGTGGCGAAAGGACGCTTCCTTGCCGTCGTCAGCCATGAGTTGCGCACCCCGCTCAATGCCATCATTGGCTTTTCCGACATGCTGCTGCACGAGATGTTCGGCAGCTTCAAGGATCCGCGCCAGAAGGAATATGTCGGCTTGGTCAGGGATTCGGGCCAGCACTTGCTTGCCGTCGTCACCTCGATACTCGACGTATCGCGGATCGAATCGGGCGCCTACGCGACCGAACCGGAACCGTTCCGCTTCCGCGAAGCGGTCGAGATGTGCCAGTCGATGATGCGCCTGCAAGCCGAGGCAAAGGCCATCGATCTGCAGGCCCAGATCGCGCCGGACGCAGGCGAAATAAATGCCGACCGTCGCGCCGTGCAGCAGATCCTGATCAATCTCGTCTCTAACGCGATCAAGTTCACGCCCGAAGGCGGCAATGTCGTCATCGGCGCCAAGCGCATCGGCTCGCGGCTGCATTTCTGGGTCCGGGACACCGGCATCGGCATCGCCGAGGAAGACTTTGTCAATCTCGGCAAGCCGTTCATGCAGATCCAGAACGACTATACCCGCCGTTTCGAAGGCACAGGGCTCGGGCTTTCGCTGGTGAAGGGGCTGGTGGCGCTGCACGAGGGCACAATGTCGATCGAAAGCATGCCGGGCGAGGGCACCACGGTGACGATCAGCCTTCCCGTGAGCGGCCCGACGGGCCGCTCGGCGGAGAAGACCGGCGTGGTGCCGATGTCCGCGGTCAAAGCCAAGGCGGACGGTGGCAAAGGGGAGAGCAATGGGTCGCTCCGCAAAACAGCCTAAGGCGGTCAAACGCCGCGGCAATGCCTTCGAGCACGGAGCGATGGCGCTGGGCAGCCTGATCTCGCGCAATCCTGTTGTGGTCGGCGGCTCCACCGCGTTCCTGGTGACGCTGTTCTACGTCTCGGCGAACGCGCTTTGGTACCAGCCCTTTCCGCATGCCGGAGCGTTTTTCGCTACCAGAAGCATCGAACGCTTTCCGCGGGCGGATAGCGATGAGCCCGAAACCACCATCAATATCGTGCGTCCGGCCGCTACGCCGATCAAGAGCGACCCGGTCGTCGAGCAGGTCCAGGGCATCTTGAAGGATCTCGATTTCTATTCCGGCACCATCGACGGTATTCCCGGACCGAATACGCGCAAGGCCATCCAGGCCTATCAGCAGAAAGTCGGATTGAATGCCTCCGGCGAGATCGACGGCGTCCTGCTGGATCAACTGGGCGCCACGCCAAAGACCGCGGCCGTGGTTCCGCATCCCGTGCCGCGGCCGGTCGAAACGGCCGCTGCTCCGGCCGCCATTCCGGTATCCGCACCAGCAAATGCAGCGGCGCAAACGCCGGATCCCCGCATCGTCAAGATCCAGGCCGGACTGAAAGCGTTCGGCAATGAGGACATGCAATTGGATGGCGTCGTAGGCGCGCGCACCAAGGCCGCGATCAAGGAATTCCAGGCGCTGTTCGGCTTGCCGGAGACCGGCGAGCCAGACGAGATCGTCTACGTCAAGATGCGCGAGATCGGCCTGACCAACTGAGGGCCGAAACCTAGTCTCCCGGCCTATTTAAGCCATTGCTCCGGGTCACGCATTCCATGGACTATCGCCACGGCTAACACGCCGTAGGGCATGGGCTCGTAAATCACGATGTAGCGCCCCTCGACCAGAATGCGGGCGGTGGCGCTCAATTCCGGTCGAGCTGCGCCCATTTTGGCGTGCTCGCAAGCCAATTCCAGCCTGTCGAAAATGCGTCCGATCAGCTTGTCAGCCGCCTTCTCGTTATCGACGGCAATGTGATGCCAAATATCTCGCAAATCCTGAGAAGCTCGCGGGGTGAGCCGGTATTCAGCCACGGACTGCGCGTTCGGCCTTCAGAGCGCGTAAGAAAGCCGTACGATTTACGTGTTGACCTTCGCCACTTGCCATTCCTTCGTCATAGGCCCTTTTGAGGCGTTCCAGTTCAAGAGTGCGGAATTCCTCGCGCTGCTCCCATAGACGTAGTGCTTCCCTGACGATTTCACTGTTGGAAGCATAGTCTCCGCTGTTCACGGCGTCTTGTAGACGGGCGGCCTGCTTGGGGGTAAGCGACACAGTAAGAGTGCGCATGGGCTGGGCTTTCATACCGGGCACTATAGCATTTTTCACAGAGGCCAACAAGTTTTGTTAGACTTTGTTGGTAAATCGTCGCATTCCGGGACTTGCTTTGATGGCCAACCGTTGCTCGCGAATAAGTGAGAATCTCGACACCACAAACCCGAAATCGTACAGGGTCCCGCCATGCGGGTAACCACCGATCTGTGGGTGTCGGCCCTGTTGCGCCGGGTTTTTAGCGCCGGCGGCTTTGCCGCCGTGGTCAAGCGCGGCGCCACGGAAGCCGGCGCAGTTTTCGTGTTGGCGCGTGGCCGGCTAGGAGAGATGGCGCTGTTCGGGCCGGCGCCGCAGACGAGCTACGATTCGGCCAAGCCGGACGACCGTTTTTTCAGTCTGCTTGGCGAAGGCGACGATGTCGCCATTTTCGACGCGCGGCTGGAGCGCGAGAAGAAATTCGATCCGGATATCTGGGTGATCGAGATCGAGGCGGGCGCCGTTCCCGTCGAGGAGCTTATCTCGGTCAAGGCGTCGTAACGGCAAGCCTTCAGATGCGAAGCGCCTTTGGGGTGGCGGTTACATCGGCGCTGTTCGGCTTGCGCAGGTCGGCATTTGCCGCGACGCGCCCGGGCTTGCGAACGATTTTCGACACGGTGTCGGCCTTCCAGCCGCGGAGCCTGTCCAACGCAGCGTCGCGGTGCAGCAGGCGGTAGCGGTCGAGGAAGATGCGGATCGCCTGCGGGTGCGGAAACTCGGTCGGATAGATGGCAGCCGTGATCAGGAACGCCTTGTCTTCGCTGAGGTCGAGCGCGCGCAAGGCGAAAAGTAGCGGTGTGTAATTTTGGGTCGCGGTGAGCGTCCGCGCCGTTGAAAAATCGACTTCGAGCGCATCGGCGAGCGCTGTCTGAAAGAATGCCGCATTGCCGGTCAGCGCGGTTTCGCGCAGCTTGACGTAGGTTTGTGGCTCGACGAACGGTCTGATGGCGGTGCCGCGCTCGGCGCGCATCATGGATCGCAACCGGCGGCGTACAGTTTCGGCGGCGTCGGCCGCCTCTTGTCTGTTTGCGTCGCTCGCGACCATTTCCGCGTTTTCGGACGCGGCTTTGGCGGTTGCTTCCGGCTGCTGCTGCGACCGCACCAGCGTCGGCCTTTCAAGCACTTTGATGAGATCGGCGATGGTTTGGTTGAGATCCTTGCGGCGGGCAATGGCACGGGCATGCGGCAGGCCGTGACGCCCAATCAGCGCGATCAGGTCGACGTCGCTGAGGGCACGCGAGCGGATGAGTAGCGGAGCGGCGATGTCGACCCGCTCCTGGCAAAGCCGCCGCACCAGCGCGGCGGGTGCATATTCGCATTCGGAAAGGGCTGCCGCGACGTAGCGGCGCGATTCGACCGAGACATTCTCGAAAAGCGGCAGCGTCAGGTCTTCGAGCTGCGCGATCTCCCGGCGCGACGGGCGGGTGAGCGAGCAGAATGCCGATACCGCGGCGCGAAACAGCCTTTCGGCCTTTCCCGATTCAGCTCCTGCTGCGATTTGCCTGAAATCCGAAGCTGACACGGAGGATACGCCCGACACTCGACACGATCTGGAGGGCGCTCTGCCGGGCTGTACCGGTTTCGCGTTTCCCAAGAACAAAGATCAATTTAGCGGCGATCCGTTAGCGCTCCGTTAACCTACTGCCTTCTTAATCGACTATGGAGGCGTTGCGTTGTGCTCCGGGGCAACCGAGAGGAATACGCGAACCATGGGCATGGTACTGTCTTTCGTGCCGCGAACGGCGGCAACCAATCGAGCACAACAAGCCGCGCCGGCGGCAGTGATCATATTTCCCGGGGTGCGCTACGAGCAGCGGCCGCTGACGGGCGAAACGCGGCCGACCGGCCCCGACAAGCCGGGACCGTCGGGAACATTGCCGGTACCGCACCACTGAGCATCGGAACCGGCCTAAAAATCCTGCAGTTCGCAGGAACTCTGTTCGAGAAACCGCGAGACGATCGGCTTCCAACTGTCGTCGGGCACGAACGAACGGATGACGAACACGCCTTCCTCTATCGGCGCCTCGACGAAGATGGCTCCTTGCAGTTCCTCGGGAAGGTCCTTGCGGACTTCGATCATCTGGGCCGGCGTCAGCACAACGGTGTCGAGCACGCCTGCGGTCGCACTGTGGTCGTTGAACGAGTAGATGTTGTGGCCGCCGCGGTCGTAGACCGATATCGACCAGAACGGCACCTTGCCCGGCGCCTTGACCCGCACCATCCCCTCGGCAAGGTCGAAGCGGCAAGCCGCCGCATAAAACAGCGGATCGACCGATTTCACCACCGGCGCGCCGCCGGCTTCCGCGTCGAGCCTGGTCATCTTGTAGAGATCCGAAGCCATGGCCAATCGCGACCAGGCGTCGCGTTCGGAGAACTCGGGGACGAGCAGCAGCACGACGATGTGCACGATGCCGGCGCCGAGCAGGCCGAGCAGCACGGCATGCAGCAGGCTACGCATTGCAGCCGACCTTCTGGATCTGCGGCAGCGTGACGTCCGACAGACCGGTGCTGCTGGCGATCGGTGTGTCGTAGAACGTGAGCACCAAGTACATCTTGCCGGCGCCGCTGGTCAGTAGCCAGTTGCCGGGCGCAGGGCGGCTGCCAACGGAAATGACCACCGAATTGTCGGCCTGGCGCAGCACTTGATAGGACTGCAGCGCAGCCGGCCTCGGCGTGCCGGTCTCGACCACCCCAAGCGACTGGTCGGCGGCATAAAGCGTCCAGAACCGGGCGGTGGGAAAACCGCCCGCAATCTTGTAGGCGCATTGCCGGTTGAGCTGTTCGCCGCCGGAATCGCGTTCGGCTATGAAGGACAGTCCTTCCGCCTGTCCGAGCGCCAGCACGCCTTCGCGAGCCACGCGGGCCTTGGAATAGGGATCCGCCGTCGGCGTGCCGATATCCGGGAAGGCGGTCCATTGGCCGATCCTGATGGCGCCGACGCCATCCTGCAGCTTCAGCGCGTACCAGACGCTGGCGCCACCGCCACCGATGGCGATGGCAAGCGAAAGCAGCGTCAGGAAGGCGTTCTTGAGCATGACGAGCCGGGAGAACCGAAGGCCGAGGACAGAAAGATTGCCGCCGGGGATATCTCGGCGCAGGGGCTTATGGCAAGCGGCCCCACAGAATTGGCCGTCACAGCGCCGACAGGGTCTCCGGTGCAGCGGGCGCGTCGAGCACGGGTGCCGCCTGGAAAAGCCTGGTCAGTTCTTTCAGGGTCCGGGTGGTCCGGCTGGACAGCACCGGCGGACGCTCGGCGGCGGCATCGGCTGCTGCCTGTTCGGCGTTCTTCTTTTCCGCTTCCTCGGCCTTGGCGGCGATTTCGGCATCGACGAAGGGGTGATCGATACCGGGGATCGGTTTCAGGTCGATATTCTGGTGCGCATAGAGCATCAGCCGCTGCCACACCATTGCCGGCAGCGTGCCGCCGGTCATCTTGTTGGTCGCGGTGAAGTCATCGTTGCCGAGCCAGACGGCGGCTGTGTAGTTGCCGGTAAAGCCGACGAACCAGGCATCGCGGTAGGACTGCGTCGTGCCGGTCTTGCCGGCGACAACGATGTTTGGAAGGGCCGCGCGCCGGGCCGTGCCGATCACCGGCACCGCCGCCAGCATGGTGTTCATGTATTTGAGCGCCTGCTCCGACAGCACCCGGTGCGGCGGCGGCGCGTCCTTGGCGAAGTCGTAGACCACTTCGCCGGTACGGTTGAAGAGTTGGCTTATGCCGTGCCGGGTTCCGGCAAAGCCGTTCTGGGCGAACACGCTGTAGCCCGTCGCCTGGTCCATCACAGTCATGCCCGATGTACCGAGCACCATGGTCTTGTGCGATTCCAGCGGCGACTCGACGCCCATGGCTTCCGCCATCGCCTTGATCGGCTTGATGCCGAGATAATCCTTGGCCAGCCGCACCGGCACGGTGTTGATCGATTTGGCCATCGCCGTGATCAGCGTCACCTTGCCGGCCGACCCGCCATTGTAATTGTGGGGCGACCAGCTGCCCCAGGAGATGGGTCCGCCGGACACCACCGAATCCGGCGTGAAGCCATGCTCCATCGCCGTCGCATAGACATAGGGCTTGAACGAGGAGCCGGTCTGGCGAAGTGCCTTGGTGGCGCGGTTGAACTGGCTGGCGCCGTAGTCGCGGCCGCCGACGATCGCCCGGACGGCGCCGTTGGTCTCGATGACGACGATGGCGCCCTCGGTGACGTTGTATTCCTTGCCGAACTGGCGGAGGTGGAACTCCATCGATTCTTCGGCCGCCTTCTGGATATTGGCGTCGAAGGTGGTGTGGGCGACAAGCGAGTGCGGGCCGCCTTTGGCGGCGATCTTCTTGACCTCGTCGAAGGCCCAGTCGAGGTAATAATCGGGGCTCTTCTGCTCGCCGCGGTCGACGATTTCGGCCGGGTGTAATCTTGCCTGCAGCACCTGGCCTTCGGTCATGAAGCCGGAATCGACCAGATTGGACAGTACCACATTGGCCCGCGCCCGGGCGGCGGGCAGGTTTATGTGCGGCGCGTATTTGGTCGGCGCCTTGAACAGGCCGGCCAGCATCGCCGCCTCGGCAAGGTTCAGGTCCTTGACGCTCTTGCCGAAATAGAAATCGGCTGCCGCCTCGATGCCGAAAGTGCCGCCGCCCATGTAGGCGCGGTCGAGGTAAAGCTGCAGGATTTCCTTCTTCGACAGATTGGCTTCGAGCCACAGCGACAGGAAGGCTTCCTTGATCTTGCGCTCGAAGGTCCGTTCGTTGGTCAGGAAGAGGTTCTTGGCCAGCTGCTGGGTGATGCTCGAGCCGCCCTGGACGACGGAATTGGCCCGCACATTCTCGAATATCGCCCGCGACAGGCCGAGCACATCGATGCCGTAATGGTCGAAGAAACGGCGGTCCTCGGTGGCCAGCACCGCCTTGATGACATGGTCGGGCATCTCGTCGACCGGCACCGAATCGCGCTGGATAATGCCGCGCTGGCCGATCTCGTTGCCGTAGCGGTCTAGGAAGGTGACGGCGAAGTCGCCTTGCGTGCGCCAGTCGCCGGCGGTTATCTGGAAGGCCGGCAAGGCCAGCGCCAAAAGGACGACGATGCCGCCGGCACCGAGCGTAAAGCCTTCACTCAACAGTTCGATCAGGCCGCGGCGCCAGCCGCCGACGCGGAAACGCCGCGAGAAGATGGTGGCCGCTTCCCAGAACTGGCGCGCCCTGAAGCCGATTTCGTAGACAGAGGAATCGATCCACGCATCCACCGCCAGCAGCCTTGCGGCGATCGGACCTCTTCTCTTGCGTGGTTCCAAAGGACTGGCCATTCCAGGATCCGGCTGCGGCGACGCCGCCAACTGAGAAACCGCATGCCGGCAATTTCACGGCGGCGCGCCTTTCAAGACTATTCGTCCATTTTGGTGCTGCCTACAAGGGCGATGAAGGTTCCGCGCTTGCGTGGGTGCTGAGGATTGGCAGCGTCACATGGGACGCTTGTCCGCGATCTTTTTCGGGTCGCGGCCTATCATACCGGCGTTGGCTTTCCTGTGCTTGTCGGCAAGCCTGCGAATGCGATCGAAGCGGCTTTCCTCGGCCACTTCGATTTTCGCCGCTGCATTTGGCTTCGGGACGAATGCGATCATTGATCGATCTCCTTGCCGATGGTGCGCGCCTGGAAGATACCCCGGAGACTGTCTTTCAGGCTTGTTTCCGGCAGTGACTGGTCAAAAGCCCATGCCGCCGGGCGAAGCAGCGGCTTCCTTCGCCGGAACGTCGGTGATCATGGCTTCCGCCGTGATCAGAAGCGCCGCAATGGAGCCCGCGTCCTGCAGCGCCGTCCGTACCACCTTCGCAGGGTCGACGATGCCGGCCTTGATCATGTCGACATAGACCTCGTTCTGGGCATCGAAGCCCTGATTGTGATCCTTGCCGTCGGCGAGCTTGCCGACGACGATCGAACCTTCGACGCCGGAATTTTCGGCGATCTGCCGGATCGGCGCTTCGAGCGCTCTCGACACGATCGAAATACCCGCCGTCACATCGGCATTGGCTCCGGTCATCCCGTTCAGCACAGCCTTGGCGCGCAGCAACGCGACACCGCCGCCCGGAACGATGCCTTCTTCAACGGCCGCGCGCGTGGCGTTCAGCGCATCGTCGATGCGGTCCTTCTTTTCCTTGACCTCGGATTCGGTGGCGCCGCCGACACGGATGACGGCAACGCCGCCCGCCAGCTTGGCGAGACGTTCCTGTAGCTTCTCCTTGTCATAGTCGGACGTGGTTTCCTCGATCTGCCCCTTGATCTGCTGGACGCGCGCCTGGATGGTGGTCTTCTCGCCGGCGCCGTCGATGATCGTGGTGGTGTCCTTGTCGATCAGCACGCGCTTGGCGCGGCCGAGCATCTCTATGGTGATGTTCTCCAGCTTGATGCCGAGATCCTCGGAAATCATCTGTCCGGCGGTGAGCACGGCGACGTCTTCCAGCATCGCCTTGCGGCGGTCACCGAAGCCAGGCGCCTTGACGGCCGCGACCTTGAGGCCGCCGCGCAGCTTGTTGACGACCAGCGTTGCCAGCGCTTCGCCCTCGACGTCCTCGGAGATGATCAACAGCGGCCTGCCGCTTTGCACCACGGCTTCGAGGATGGGCAGCAGTGCCTGCAGATTTCCGAGCTTCTTTTCGTGGATGAGGACGTAAGGGTCTTCCAGCTCGGCGCGCATCTTCTCGGCATTGGTGACGAAATAGGGCGAGAGATAGCCGCGGTCGAACTGCATGCCTTCGACGACGTCTAGTTCGGTTTCGGCGGTCTTGGCCTCCTCGACGGTGATGACGCCGTCATTGCCGACCTTGTCCATGGCCTTGGCGATCATGGCGCCGACGCTGGTGTCGCCATTGGCGGCAATGGTGCCGACCTGCGCGATCTCGCCTGAGGACTTGACCTTCTTGGCGCGCGCCTGGATTTCCTGGACGACGGCGCTGACGGCAAAGTCGATGCCGCGCTTGAGGTCCATCGGGTTCATGCCGGCGGCAACGAATTTGGCGCCCTCGCGCAGGATGGAAGCGGCAAGCACCGTGGCGGTGGTGGTGCCGTCGCCGGCGAGGTCGTTGGTTTTCGAGGCCACTTCGCGCACCATCTGTGCGCCCATGTTTTCGAACTTGTCGGAAAGCTCGATTTCCTTTGCCACGGCCACCCCGTCCTTGGTGATGCGCGGCGCGCCGTAGGCCTTGTCGATGATGACGTTGCGGCCTTTGGGGCCGAGCGTCACCTTGACGGCGTTGTTGAGGATTTCGACGCCGCGCAGCATGCGGTCACGCGCGTCGGTGGAGAATTTGATTTCCTTGGCAGACATGATCTTTTCCAGTTCGGTTGTCGTGGCACGGCGCTTGCAGCGCCTGAATCAAAGCTCGGAGCGTCCTTGCGCGCCCGGGAGCGCGCGCGGCCTTCCAATCAGGCGGCCTTCTTGGCAGCCACGGTCTTATCGACGGTGCCCATCTCGCTTTTGTCGATGATGCCCATGATGTCGGCCTCCTTCATGATCAGAAGGTCCTCGCCGTCTATCTTGACCTCGGTGCCGGACCATTTGCCGAACAGGATGAGGTCGCCGGCCTTGACGTCGAGCGGGATCAACGCGCCGCTTTCGTCCCGCGCACCCGGCCCGACGGCGATCACTTCGCCTTCCTGCGGTTTTTCCTTGGCATTGTCGGGGATGATGATGCCGCCCTTGGATTTGGTGTCGCTTTCGGCGCGCCGAATGACGACGCGATCGTGGAGTGGCCGGAATTTCATGGGGACTCTTTCTGGGGCCGGCTTAGGCGGCCGCCCCTCTCTATAGGCGCCTTGGCACTCGATTGATAGGAGTGCCAAAAAATATTCATAGGGCACATCAAATATTGAATTTATTATCTTGCCTGGCCATCCCCCTGTGTTCGGGACTTGCCGAATATTATTGAAATTGAATTTCTGTCTTTGAACACCTATTTACGATGAAGTTCACAGCCATGACTTTCGCTGCAAGGGAGATTTTACCGATGGCCGAAGGCAATCAGAACATCATGGAAAAAGCTCAGGCTCGCTTCATGGAAAACCAGAAGAAGACGGCGGAACGGAACAAAGCAACTGCCGAATATCTCTCGGAGGCGAAGGCTAGGAGCATCAAAACGGCAAGGCTGAGGGAATTGCGACTGGCCAAGGAAGAGGCGGACCGCGCGGCGGAAGCTCTGAATCCGGTCGCCGCAAAGAAGAAGCGGGCACGGGCAGTCAAGAAGGCCGTATCCGCATCGATGGAGGCGAAATCATGAGCCTGACATTTCCCAATCCCAGCCGCAGCTACGACGAGGCAAGCAAACGCATCCGCTTCGTCGGCCATGACGGCATGTTCCAGATTTCCTTCTCTGTCGCTACCGATGCCATCTCCAAGATGCAGCCGGGAACGGCGGCCTCAGAAGCTACCTACCTGGCAGCCTTCGACACGGCTTCCAACTCGATCCACGATGTCGCCAGGAATGCCTATGCCCGCACCCGCAGGAGCATATATGTGCTGACTGCGGCGGATTTTCGCTAGTCGCGATCCGTCCACAAGACGCTTTCTCAGGGCGTCCGACTTCGCTCGCCGTTTGACGTCGCGACCGTTCAGCCGGTCACGGGTCCGTGACGCGGACGGCTGCGGCGTCGCGCATTCCAGGAGCAGGGCTTATTCCCGAGGTCATGAAGGTTCATAATCCGTATGAGACGCGCTGATTCGCGCTTTTGCCGGGATGCCGTCATGCAACGCAGCTACGCAGCCGGGAGGTCGACGCGACGGGCGAGGGCAAAGACAATGACCGCCCCGGCCGTCGAATTGCAGAAGGCCATATTCGAGGCAGTGAACGACGATCCCGATTTATCGGCGGCACTGGGCGACGCACGATTGTTCGACCGTGCGCCGGAAAATGTTGCATTTCCCCACATGACCGTCGGCCGCACCAGCGTCTACGACTGGGCAACAGGGACGGAGAACAACGCCGAGCAGTTGCTGACGCTGCATGTCTGGTCGAAGTCCGAGGCCAGCAAGGAAACCACCGACATCATGGACCTGGTCAGCGCCCGCCTGCGAGATGCGGCGCTCTCGCTTGGCGACCATCGTCGCGCCCACCTCAAGCTCGAATTCGCCGAAGCCCGCTACGACGAGGACCTTTCGGCCCATCATGGGCTGCTGCGCTTCCGCGCCGTAATCGAGGAAGGCGGCTGACCACCGGGCACTTTTCGCGAATCGGGCAACTTTGTTCTTGCTTTGTGCCGGCAGCTATGCTACTAATTTAGGCATGGTGCTAATTGGCTCCAACGACCCGCAGCTTGGCGGGTTTTTTTGTTTCAGGTTCGGTTCGCCTGAGCTGCTATCGGTTGCCTTGGGCCGGATGCTTCGTCCTCCCAAATGGTCCTGCCCGCCAGATGATGCCGGTTGTCGGCGAAGGATTGCAGGGCTAGGTTAAACTTTGGCGATTTCGCGAGACGGGCGGCGAAATGGCAATCCGATAATCTCGCGCTTCAGGGGTGTGGCGGGCATGCATTCGAGCGTTCACCGTTCATATCACGTTCAGCACCGGCGCGTTAGAACGCTGGCCATGAAAACCCTTCGCTCCCACTTCCGGACCGCGGCACTGGCGCTCTCAGCCGCCGGCCTGCTTGCGTCGCAAGCGATGGCGATCCCCGCTGTCA
Source organism: Mesorhizobium sp. M0340 (assembly GCF_040321535.1). Lineage (NCBI taxonomy): Bacteria > Pseudomonadati > Pseudomonadota > Alphaproteobacteria > Hyphomicrobiales > Phyllobacteriaceae > Mesorhizobium > Mesorhizobium sp. M0340. The sequence continues at coordinate 46,074 of NZ_JAMYRR010000023.1, forward strand.
CCCCCGAGCAGCCCCAGCCGGTCGTCCTCGCCGCGTCCGACTGCTACGCGATCGGCCAGCAGGTGGCCGAGCAGAATGGCGGCACCTTGGCCAAGGCCTCGCAGTCGACACGCGGCGGCCAGCCGGTCTGCGTCATCGTCGTGCTCGTTCCGGGCAAGGACGGGCAGCGTCCCCGCCGCTCGGAGATCGTCGTTCCGCTGAACTGAACCGTGCCGTTTCCCAGTCTGCCGGAATCGGCCTATATCTGAACAGCTTCAACAGGCCTTCCGCATGCGCGTACTCGTCGTCGAAGATGACAAGGATCTCAACCGGCAGATCGGCGACGCGCTGGTCGATGCCGGCTATGTCGTCGACCGCGCTTTCGATGGCGAGGAAGGGCACTTTCTCGGCGACACCGAGCCCTATGATGCCGTGGTGCTCGATATCGGCCTGCCGCAGATGGACGGCATCAGCGTGGTCGAGCGCTGGCGGCGCGGCGGCCGCAAGATGCCGGTGCTGATCCTGACGGCACGCGACCGCTGGAGCGACAAGGTTGCCGGCATCGACGCCGGCGCCGACGACTACGTCACCAAACCTTTTCACATCGAGGAAATCCTGGCCAGGGTGCGCGCATTGATCCGGCGCGCTGCCGGGCATGCCTCGTCCGAGCTGACCTGCGGGCCGCTGCGCCTCGACACCAAGGCCTCCAAGGCCGACGTCGACGGCGTGCCGCTGAAGCTGACCTCGCACGAATTCCGGTTGCTTGCCTACCTCATGCATCATATGGGCGAGGTGGTGTCCCGGACCGAGCTGGTCGAGCATCTCTATGATCAGGATTTCGACCGCGATTCCAACACGATCGAGGTCTTTGTCGGACGGCTTCGCAAGAAGATGGGCATCGACATGATCGAAACTGTTCGCGGCATGGGCTACCGCATGCGTAAGCCGGAGGCGTAACGCGGAACCGCTTCCTACAAGACCCGCCGTCTCGAACACGCCGTCGCTGCGGTCATGGCCGCGTTCGCTGGCGTTTCGCGTCATCGCTTTTTCCACGGTCTGGGCGATCCTCACTCTGGTCGTCATCTTCACCTTGATCACCACGCTTTATCGCCAGGCCAGCGAGCGCGGTTTCGACAGCCTGCTTTCGGCGCATCTGTTCAACCTGATCGGCTCGGTCGGCGTTTCCGAAAGCGGCCAATTGACCGGCGCCCCCGACCTTGGTGATTTGAGGTTCTCGGAGCCGAATTCCGGCTGGTACTGGTCGGTCGAGCCCGCCTCGGAAGGCGTGCACGGCGATCTCCATTCGTCGTCGATGACCAAGGCGATCCCGTCGCCAAGCGTTGCCGAGGTGCCCTTCAATGCCAGCTTCCAGCGCAGCTATTCAGCGGATGGCATCGAAGGCGAGCAGTTGGAGGTGTTCGAGAGCGAGTTCGTCCTCGATGCGAAAAACCGCGCCGCGCGCTTCCGTGTCATGGGCAACCAGACCGAGCTGGAGCAGGAAATCGCTACCTTCCAGCGGCGCCTGTTGACCTATCTGTCGCTGTTCGGCGTCGGCATGATCGCCATCAACGCGATTGCGATCCTGCTCGGCTTGCAGCCGCTGCGCCGGGTCAGGAATGCGCTTGCGATGGTGCGCGAAGGAACCGCGCAACGCCTCGACGGCCGTTTCCCGGCCGAGATCGAGCCGCTCGCCAACGAGACCAATGCGCTGATCGAGAACAACAGGCGTATCGTCGAGCGGTCGCGCACGCAGGTCGGCAACCTGGCGCACTCGCTGAAGACGCCGCTTGCCGTGCTGCTCAACGAGGCGCGGGCGCTGGGTGGCGCCAAGGGGCAGCTGATCGCCGAGCAGGCTGCTTCCATGCAGAAGCAAGTGGACCATTATCTGCAACGTGCCCGCGTCGCCGCGCAGCGGGACAGCGTCGTCTACCGGACGCCGGTGACACCGCTGGTCCAGCGCATGGTGCGCGTGCTGCAGAAGCTCAACCCGCAGACGGCGCTGTCGCTGTCATTGCCGGCCACCGACATCGTCTTTGCCGGCGAACGCGAGGACCTGGAGGAGTTGCTCGGCAATCTGCTCGACAATGCGATGAAATGGGCAAGGAGCGCGGTCGCCGTTTCGGTCAAGCTCGTCGCTGGCACGGAAGGCTCAGCCAACCTGTTCGAGATAGCCATCGAGGATGACGGCCCCGGCATTCCCGACGACAAGGCGCGCGAGGTATTGCAGCGCGGCCGGCGTCTCGACGAGACAAAACCGGGCAGCGGGCTCGGACTTGCCATTGTCGCCGACCTTGTCAACGAGTATGGAGGCTCTCTGGCGCTGGAACGATCCGTCATGGGTGGATTGAAGGCGATGGTTCGATTGCGGAGCCTTCAGTAATGCTTTTCCAGGTGGCCGGCTGCGGCCAAATTTCCGACAAACATCGACATTATGGCCGCGCCAGCCTGATGACAGCGCGGCGGTCCAGCTCAAGAAAGCCGGTATTGGCATGAAGATTCGCGTCGCGCTCGTTTCCGCCTTGCTCGCCATCTCCGGCTGCACGACGCTCAGCAAGGGCCCGGCCGTTACGGTAACGCCGGCCGCCACGCCCCCCAGCGGCGCCAAGGTGGCGACGACGATCATCTCCGCCATGGGCGGCGGCCTCGTCGGCGGCTCTATCGGCGCCGGCCTGAGCGAGACCGAGAAACGCAGCGCGCTCGAGGCGGAATACAAGGCGCTTGAATACACGGCGAGCGGCCAGAAAGTGGCTTGGAAGAGCGACAGTTCGGCCCATCGCGGCGAAGTGGTTGCCGCCCAGCCCTATCGCGTCGGATCGCAGGACTGCCGGCAATACACCCATACGGTGTTTACCGGCACCGCCGGCGCCACCGCGCGCGGAACCGCCTGCCGCAATGCCGACGGCAGCTGGACGCCGCTGACGTAGCTGGTCCGGCCGTTGGTGCGCCGATCCCGATCGGCACCAAAGCACGTCGCGTTCGGCCCCGCCAAAGCGTCGCAGCACGCTTGTGTTGGCAGGGCAGGGGTCTCGTTCTATTGGAAGAGCCATGCTGTTCTGGGTCATAGCCGCAATCCTGACGCTGGGCGCAAGCCTGGCGGTGCTGCTGCCGTTGGCCGGTGGATCGAAGAACGCGTCCGCTGCCGGCGATCACGACCTCGAAGTCTATCGCGACCAGCTGGCCGAGCTTGACCGCGATATGGCGCGTGGCTTGATCCAGCCGATGGAGGCCGAAGAGGCTCGCGCCGAAATCGCCCGCCGCATCCTTCGCCTGAGCAATGCCGGCCAAGCCGGCGAGACGGCGACGCAGCCGTCGCGGTCGACAAGACTGGTGGCGACGGCTGCCGTGCTGGTGGTTCCACTGGTCAGCTGGGGCCTCTATGGCCATCTCGGCTCACCCGACCTGCCATCGCAGCCACTCAGCGAACGCCTGGCCAAGAACCCCGCCGACAGCTCGGTCGACGCGCTGATAGCCCGCGCCGAGGCGCACCTGGCGGCCAACCCATCCGATGGCCGTGGCTGGGACGTTCTGGCGCCGGTCTATCTGCGCATGCAGCGATACGCCGATGCGGTGACCGCCTATCGCAACGCCATCCGCCTCGACGGCGACAGCGCCGCCCGTCAGGCGGGTCTTGGCGAGGCGATCGCCAATGCGGCCGGCGGCATTGTCTCAGCCGAAGCGCAGGCGGCGTTCGAGGCGGCGTTGAAGCTCGATCCGGCCAATCCGAAGGCCGCGTTCTATCTCGCCATGGGCATGGCACAGGAGGGCCGCATAGCTGAAGCCACGGCGGCCTGGCAAAAGATGCTGGCCGCCTTGCCGCAGGGCTCGCCGTGGCGCGGCGCCGTCGAGCAGGCGCTGGCCGAATCCGCCGCCCGCAGCGTCGCTTCGGAGGGGCCTGCGAAAGGGCCGAGCGCCGAGGATATCGATGCTGCTTCCTCGATGTCGCCGCAGGACCGGCAAGCCATGATCAGCACTATGGTTGCCGGCCTCGACGAAAAGCTTCGGCAAAATCCGCGCGACGAGGAAGGGTGGATGCAACTCGTTCGTTCTTATGTCGTGCTGGGCAAGACAGATCAGGCACGTGACGCGCTCAATCGCGGTATTGCTGTCTTTGGCGCCGATAGCGACCAGGCCAGGAAATTCACCGCCTTTGCCGCCTCGCTCGGCGTGACGGCGACGGAGTAGACGATGACGCGCAAGCAGAAACGACTGTCGGTGATCGTCGCGGGGCTGGCGTTTCTCGGTGTTGCAACCGGGCTGACCTTCTATGCGCTCGGCCAGAAGGCCTCCTATTTCTACATGCCGGCTGATCTGGCTACCGCCAGCCTTCAGCCGGGCCAGCGCATCAGGCTCGGCGGCCTCGTCGAAAAAGGCACGGTCGAGCGTAGCCAAGGCGCCACCGTCGCCTTTTCGGTGACCGATAACCAGAAGGACGTCAAGGTTACCTATACCGGCATTCTTCCCGACCTTTTCCGGGAAGGGCAGGGCGTAATCACCGAAGGCTCGTTTGGCCCCGATGGGATCTTTGTCGCCGACAGCGTGCTCGCCAAGCATGACGAGACCTATATGCCCAAGGAAGTGGCCGACGGCCTCAAGGCCAAGGGCGTGTGGCAGGAGAGCAAGAGTGACTGAGCAGGTTCCGCAAAAGTGTTCCACGGTTTTGCGGCAAGAACCTGCGGCAAGATCTAGCGGGCGCGGCGACAATGGTTGAAACCGGACATTTCGCCCTGGTCCTGGCGTTTGCGCTGGCCTTGGTGCAGACGGTGGTGCCGGTGTTCGGCGCGCGCACCGGCAACCACAAGATGATGGCCGTCGGCGCACCCGCCGCGCTGACCGGCTTTGCCTTGACGGCGCTGTCCTTCGTAGCGCTGGCGACCGCCTATGCAGGGTCCGATTTTTCGGTTGAGAGCGTCTGGGAGAACTCGCATTCGCTGCAGCCGCTGATCTACAAGATCACCGGAACCTGGGGCAATCACGAAGGTTCGATGCTGCTCTGGGTGCTGATCCTGACCTTCTTCGGCGCGCTTGTCGCCGTCTTCGGCGGCAATCTTCCGGCGACGCTCCGGGCCAATGTGCTTGCCGTGCAGGGAGCGATCGGCGCCACGTTCTTTCTGTTCATCCTGACGACGTCGAACCCGTTCGTCAGGCTCAATCCGGCGCCCATCGAGGGCCGCGATCTCAACCCGATCCTGCAGGACCTCGGCCTCGCCATCCATCCGCCGCTGCTCTATCTCGGCTATGTCGGTTTCTCGATCTGCTTTTCCTTCTCGGTCGCTGCCCTCATCGAGGGCCGCATCGACGCTTCGTGGGCGCGCTGGGTAAGGCCGTGGACATTGGTTGCCTGGATGTTCCTCACCGGCGGCATCGCCATGGGCTCCTATTGGGCCTATTACGAGCTCGGCTGGGGCGGCTTCTGGTTCTGGGATCCGGTCGAGAACGCATCCTTCATGCCGTGGCTGGCGGGCACGGCGCTGCTGCATTCGGCGATCGTCATGGAAAAGCGCTCGGCGCTGAAGATCTGGACGCTGCTTCTGGCGATCCTGACCTTCTCACTGTCGCTGCTCGGCACCTTCCTGGTGCGTTCCGGCGTGCTGACCTCGGTGCACGCATTCGCCACCGATCCGACGCGCGGCGTTTTCATCCTCTGCATCCTGACGCTGTTCATCGGCGGCTCGCTGGCGCTGTTTGCCTTGCGCGCCTCCCGGCTGACGGCCGGCGGCCTGTTTCACCCGATCTCGCGCGAAGGCGCGCTGGTCCTGAACAATCTGTTCCTGACCACCGCCACCGCCACCGTGCTGGTCGGCACGCTCTACCCGCTCGCCGTCGAGGCGCTTTCGGCCGGCAAGATTTCGGTCGGCGCGCCGTTCTTCAACCTGACATTCGGCCCGCTGATGGTGCCGCTCTTGGTCGTCGTGCCGTTCGGGCCGCTGCTCGCCTGGAAGCGCGGCGACATTTTTGCCGTCGCCCAGCGCCTGATGGCGGCTTTCGCCGCGGCGCTGCTCGCCGTGCTGGTGACAGCCCTGTTCATCGATGGCGCTTCGGTGTTGGCGGCACTCGGTGTCGGCCTTGCCTTCTGGCTGATCTGCGGCGCTCTCACCGATCTCGGCGTCAAATCCGGCTTCGGCGCCGTCGCGCCAGCCACCATGCTCAGCCGCTTCGCCGGCCTGCCGCGCTCGGTCTTCGGTACAGCGCTTGCGCATCTCGGCCTCGGCCTGACGACGCTCGGCATTGTCGGCACGCTTTGCTTCGGCACCGAAAAAATCCTGTCGATGCATGCCGGCGAGACCGTCGAACTGTCCGGCCACAAGCTGCGCTTCGAGGGGCTCTACCCGGCCCAGGGGCCTAACTACAGTGAGGATCGCGGCCGCTTCGCCCTGCTTGGCGCCGACGGCAGCGTCGCAGGCGAGATCACCTCGGCCAAGCGCTCGTATCCGGTGCGCCAGATGACCACAACCGAATCCGGCATTAGGACGATCGGCTTCAGCCAGCTCTATCTTTCGCTTGGCGACGAGGGCAGCGATGGCTCTGTGGTCGTTCGTCTGTGGTGGAAGCCGCTGGTGACGCTGATCTGGGGCGGCGGACTGGTGATGATGGCGGGCGCGGCGATGTCGCTGCTCGACCGTCGCCTGCGCGTCGGCGCACCGTCGCGCCGCAAGCCTGCGGGCGCCATGCCATCGGCGAGCCCGCAATGAGAAGGGGCACACTGGCCTCGCTGATCCTGCTGCTGGCGCTGTTGTTCGCCGGCGCCGCGCAGGCGGTCAAGCCCGATGAGGTGCTCGCCAACCCGGCACTCGAGGCGAGGGCGCGCGCTTTGTCGGAAGGCCTGCGCTGCATGGTCTGCCAGAACCAGTCGATCGACGAGTCCGATGCCGATCTTGCCCGTGACCTGCGCATCCTTGTGCGCCAGCGCCTGGTCGCCGGCGATACCGATCAGCAGGTGATGGACTATGTCGTTTCGCGCTACGGCGAGTTCGTGCTGCTGAAGCCACGCTTCAATCTGCGCAATGCCTTGCTCTGGGGCACGCCGATCGTTCTGCTGCTCGTTGGCGCGACGTTTATCCTGCTGGCCGCCCGCTCGCGCCGCTCGACGGCGACAAATGCCCTGACCGCGGACGAGCAGGCGGCGTTGGACGCGATACTCCGCCGCGATTGATCGATACATTACGAAAGTTTCATGTACCGGAAATGGCGCCGTAATGTGCGGCTCTCTATTTCCTCTGTCGAGGATGCCAACCAAGGGGCGTCCCTTGAAAAGAGGATACGAGAACCATGAATGTTGCCCCCAATTCATCTCTTCGCACTCGCAAACGCCTGCTGGCCACAGCCGCATCCCTGGCCATTGCCGGCGCGATCGGCTTCGGCGCCGTTGCCACCGGGACAGCCCCGGTGCTGGCCGACGCCGTGCGTGTCGAGGCACCGCAGGTCCCAAGCTTCGCCGATGTGGTCGAGCGCGTTTCGCCGGCGGTTGTCAGCGTGCGCGTCAAGGCCAAGATCCAGCCGACGGCGGATGACGGTTCCGACCAGATGGACGACGAGGACGGCTTAGGCAATCTTCCCGATAACCCGCAGCTGCGGCGTTTCTTCCGCGAATTCCGCGGCTTTGGCGATCAGGGCCCGAACGGAATGCGCCGTTTTGGACATCGTGACCGCAACAACGACCAGCCGCGGCCGGTGGCGCAAGGGTCGGGTTTCTTCATCTCCGATGACGGCTATCTCGTCACCAACAACCATGTCGTCGAGGAGGGGACCGCCTTCACCGTGGTGACCAATGACGGCAAGGAACTCGACGCCAAGCTGATCGGCACCGATCCGCGCACCGATCTTGCCGTGCTCAAGGTCGATGACGGCAACAGGTTCACCTATGTAGACTTCGCCGATGATTCCAAGGTTCGCGTCGGCGACTGGGTGGTGGCTGTCGGCAATCCGTTCGGCCTCGGCGGCACGGTTACCGCAGGCATCGTTTCGGCCCGCGGCCGCGATATCGGCGCCGGTCCCTATGACGACTTCATCCAGATCGACGCCTCGGTGAACCGCGGCAATTCGGGTGGCCCGACCTTCAACCTCAACGGCCAGGTTGTCGGCATCAACACCGCGATCTTCTCGCCGTCGGGCGGCAGCGTCGGCATTGCCTTCGACATTCCCGCTTCGACCGCCAAGCAGGTCGTGCAGGACCTGATGAGGAACGGTACCGTCCAGCGCGGCTGGCTCGGCGTCGAAATCCAGCCGGTCACACCTGAAATCGCCGAGTCGCTTGGCCTTGGGTCCGGCAAGGGCGCGCTCGTTGCCAGCGCGCAGGACAACGGTCCCGGCAAGAAGGCCGGCATCACCGCCGGTGACGTGATCACCCAGGTGGACGGCAAGGACGTTGCTTCGCCGAAGGAACTCGCCCGACTGATTGGCGCTTACCCGCCCGGCAAATCGGTCGACGTCACGGTGTGGCGCAACGGCAAGAGCGAGGCGGTCAAGGTCGACCTTGGCAAGCTGCCGTCGAGCGACAAGCAGGCCTCGGCCGACCAGCAGCCTGCTCCGGCACCGAAGACCGACACGCTCGCCGATCTCGGCCTGACCGTTACCAAGTCCGAAAATGGCAAGGGACTTGTGGTGACCGACGTCGACCCCGACAGCGATGCCGCCGATCGCGGCATCCAGCCCGGCGACGTCATCACCTCCGTCAATTCGACGGAAGTGAGCGGCACCGCCGACGTCGACAAGGCGATGGCCGACGCGGTGAAGTCCGGCCGCAAAGCGGTGTTGATGCAGATCACCCGCGACGACAGTAACCGCTTCGTCGCACTGCCTGTCGCCAAGGGCTGACTTTTCCGGTGCGGCGGTTTTCAACACCCCCGAGCCGCCGCACGGGAAAGCACGGGGCCTGAATACGTTAGTCAGTCATCGTGTTCCGCCCCAGCGGCAGCGGGCTTCCCATCGCCCGCTGCCGCTCGAACATGTCGCTCAAAGCGTGAAGCGGTTTTAGGCTACGACATGCTAAAACAAAGACTTACCGCGTATCCCTGAATCACTTTGTTCGCGATACGCCATGGAGAAGGCCACGATGCGTATGCCGGCCACTCAATCTTCCAGCGAAATCGCGTATAACGGTTCTATGAAGATTCTCGTCATAGAAGACGATCGCGAGGCAGCCGACTACCTGCAGAAGGCGTTCGCCGAGGCCGGCCATACCGCCCATGTCGCCGGCGACGGCGAAACCGGCTTCGCGCTCGCCGATTCCGGCGACTATGACGTCATGGTCGTTGACCGCATGATGCCGCGCCGCGACGGCCTGTCCGTCATTGCCGGGCTCAGGTCCCGAGGCAATACGACGCCCGTGCTCATCCTGTCGGCGCTCGGCGAAGTCGACGACCGGGTCACCGGTCTGCGCGCCGGCGGTGACGACTACCTGACCAAACCCTACGCCTTTTCCGAACTGCTCGCCCGCGTCGAGGTGCTGAACCGCCGCGCCAGCGCCAGGGAAGCCGAAACCGTCTACCGGGTCGGTGATCTCGAACTCGACCGGCTGTCGCATTCGGTGCGCCGCGCCGGGCGCGAGATAACGCTGCAGCCGCGCGAGTTCCGCCTGCTCGAATATCTGATGCGCCATGCCGGCCAGGTGGTGACGCGCACCATGCTGCTCGAGAACGTCTGGGACTACCATTTCGATCCGCAGACCAACGTCATCGACGTTCATATCTCGCGGCTGCGGGGTAAGATCGAGAAGGGCTTCGACAAGCCGATCCTGCACACGGTTCGCGGCGCCGGCTACATGCTGAAAAGCGGCTAGAACCCCATGGCTCTTTCCGTGCCGGCCATCATGAAGACGACGGCAGCGCGGCTTTCGGCGCTTTATCTTCTGCTTTTTGCGCTGTGTGCGGTGTTGCTGGTCTTGTACATGACCTCGCTCTCGGTGCGCATGCTGACCGCCCAGACGCAGGAGACGATCAACGACGAGGTGCTCGGCCTTGCCCGCGCCTATCAGCGCGGCGGCCTCCCGCTGCTGGTCCGCGTCGTCGAGCAGCGCTCCCGCCAGCCCGGCGCCAATCTCTATCTGATCGCCGATGCCAACGGCCAGATCCTGACCGGCAACGTGCAGAGCCTGGAGCCGGGCGTGATCGAGGCCGAGGGCTGGACCACCGAACCGTTCTCCTACCGCCGCTTCGGTGAGGGCGAGCTCGAGCGGCAGCGCAACCCGGTTTCCGACCCGAACGAGCCCGCCCAGAGCGAAGTCCAGACCGAAGGCGAGAAAGGCCATAACGCCGTTGCCCTGGTGCTGCGCCTGCCCAACCAGATGATCATGCTGGTCGGCCGCGACCTCGGCGAGCCGGAGCGCTTCCGCGCCGTCATTCGCCGCGCCTTGATGCTGGCGCTCGGCATGATGGGCGTCGGCGGGCTGCTGATCTGGTTCTTCGTCGGGCGCGCGGCGCTGAAGCGCATCGACAGCGTGTCGGAGGCGAGCCGCCGCATCATGGGCGGCGATCTTTCCGGCCGGCTGCCGGTCACCGGCGCCGGTGACGAGTTCGACCGGCTGTCGGAAAACCTCAATTCCATGCTGGCCCGGATCGCTACGCTGAACGAGGGCCTGAAGCAGGTCTCCGACAACATCGCCCACGACCTGAAGACGCCGCTGACCAGGCTGCGCAATCGCGCCGAGGCGACGCTTTCGGGCAAGCACAACACCAGTGACTACCGGCAGGCGCTGGAAGGAACGATCGCCGAATCCGATCAGCTGATAAAGACCTTCAACGCTATCCTGATGATCTCGCGGCTGGAGGCCGGCTATTCCTCGGAAAGCACCACCAGGGTCGATCTGGCCGCTGCCGTGCACGACGTCGTCGAACTCTACGAGCCGGTAGCGGAGGAGGCGGGCGTGACGCTCGAAACTTCGGTGCAAGGTTCTTTCGTCGTCGACGGCAATCGCGAGCTGATCGGCCAAGCGCTGTCCAACATCGTCGACAACGCGATCAAATATTCGACCGACTCGACCTCCAGGCCTACGGTTCGCGTGACGCTGGAGCGTATCGGTAGCGAGATCAGACTCGCCGTCTCCGACAACGGCCAGGGCATTCCCGACGATGTCGACCGCGCCAGGGTGACCGAGCGTTTCGTGCGGCTGGAAAAGAGCCGCTCGCAGCCGGGTTCCGGCCTTGGCTTGAGTCTCGCCAAGGCGATCATGACATTCCACAATGGACGGCTTGAGCTGCTGCCCGGCAATCCCGGATTGTCGGTCGTCATGAGTTTTCCCGGGCGGGAGGATCGCTGATGGTTGCGAGGATGGCAGTGCGACGCCTGGAAACGGACTGGCTGTTGAAGCCGGCGGTAGAGCTCGTTCCGCTGGATGCAAGCCGCGCCAGGCAGGAATTGTCGGAGATCGCCGACGCCGCGCGGCAAAAGGAACTGCCGCGACTGGCGAAATTTCTCGCCGGTAAGGGGGTCGTCCAGGATTTCCTCGCCGCCGTGTTCGACCTGTCGCCGTTCCTACGCGATACCGCGCGCCGCCGGCCGCGGATACTCGATGCGCTTTTCGACGGGAGGGTCGAGGCGCGGCTGTCATCGATCGGCGCCGCGGTCGACAAGGCAGCACGCGCAGAGGCCGTCTCCGAAAGTAGCCTGATGATGGAGCTGCGCCAATGCAAGGCGGAAGCGCATTTCCTGATCGCCTTGGCCGATCTCGCCGGCGAGGCCGAGACCTCGTTGACAGTGCGGAGACTGAGCGACCTTGCCGATGCCTGCACGCGTGCGGCCGTCGATTTCCTGCTCCGCGACGCGCATGAGCAGGGCAAGCTCCGATTGCCGGATCCCAAAAATCCGGCGCGACGCTCGGGCTGGATTCTGCTCGGCATGGGCAAGCTCGGCGCGCATGAGCTGAACTTCTCCTCCGACATCGACCTCGTCGCCTTCTTCGACCCCGATGCGCCTGCCGTCGTCGATCCGCTCGATGCCACAGAGCTGTTTTCGCGCCTGACCCGTCGGCTGGTCCGTATCCTCCAGGACCGCACCGAGCACGGTTACGTCTTCCGCACCGATCTCAGGCTTCGTCCTGACCCCGGCTCGACGCCGCTGGCGATCCCGGTCGAGGCGGCGCTGCGCTACTATGAGGCGCGCGGCCAGAACTGGGAGCGCGCCGCCATGATCAAGGCTCGCCCGGTGGCCGGCGATGTTGCCGCCGGCGCCGCGTTCCTGAAGGAACTGCAGCCCTATATCTGGCGCAAATACATGGACTATGCGGCGATTGCCGACGTCCATTCGATCAAGCGCCAGATCCACGCCCACAAGGGCCATGGCGAGGTCGCGGTCAAAGGCCACAACGTCAAGCTCGGTCGCGGCGGCATCCGCGAGATCGAGTTCTTCGTCCAGACCCAGCAGCTTATCGCCGGCGGCCGCTTTCCCGAACTGCGCGCCCGCGAGACCGTGCCGATGCTCGGCGAACTCGCCGCGCGCGGCTGGATCACCGCCGACGCGCGCGATGCACTCACCAGGCAATACTGGTTCCTGCGCCGCGTCGAACATGCCATCCAGATGGTTGCCGACCAGCAGACGCATATTCTGCCGGAGGACGAAGAGGGGCTGGAACGCGTCGCCCGCATGCTGGGCTTTGCCGATGCGGCAGGCTTTGCCGAAACGTTCCGCGCGGCGCTGCATCAGGTCGAGCGCCACTATGCAGCGCTGTTCGAGACCGCGCCGGAGCTTTCGGCCGGCATCGGCAATCTGGTCTTTACCGGCGACGTCGACGATCCCGATACCTTGCAGACCCTGCGGCGGCTCGGCTTCCAGCGGCCGAGCGACATCTGCCGGGTTATCCGCGGCTGGCACTTCGGCCGCTACCGCGTCACCCGGTCGGCGGAGGCACGCGAGCGGCTGACCGAACTGACGCCGGCGCTGCTGCAAGCCTTCGGCCAGACGCGGCGGGCGGACGAGGCGGTGATCCGCTTCGACGAATTCCTTGCCGGCCTGCCTGCCGGCATCCAGCTGTTTTCGCTGCTGCAGTCGAATCCGGCGTTGCTGAAGCTGATGGCGACGATCATGGGCGCAGCACCGCGGTTGGCCGCCATCATCACGCGCCGGCCGCATGTCTTCGATGGCCTGCTCGATCCGGCGCTGCTGAGCGAACTGCCCAACCGCGCCTATCTGTCGGCGCGCCTTGCCGCCTTCCTCGAAGGCGACAGGGCTTACGAGGAGGTGCTCGACCGGCTGCGCATCTTTGCTTCGGAGCAAAAGTTCCTGATCGGCGTCAGGCTGCTTGCCGGGTCGATCGATCCGCCGCGCGCCGGCCGCGCCTTTTCCGATCTCGCCGATCTGACCATCGAGGCGGCGTTGCAGGCGGTGACGGCGGAATTCGCGTTGCGTCATGGCTATATTGCCGGCGGCAGGGTCGCACTGCTCGGCATGGGCAAGCTCGGCAGCCGCGAACTGACGGCGGGTTCCGACGTCGACCTTATCCTGCTCTACGATCACGACGCCGATGCCGAGGAGTCCGACGGCGACAAGCCGCTTGCCCCGTCGCATTACTACAGCCGGCTGACGCAGCGGCTGATCGCCGCCGTTTCCGCGCCGACCGCCGAGGGCGTGCTCTACGAGCTCGACCTTCGCCTGCGACCGTCCGGCAACAAGGGGCCGGTGGCCACGCACGTCGATGCCTTCAAGAAGTACCAGCGACAGGACGCCTGGACGTGGGAGCATATGGCGCTGGCGCGGGCCCGCACGATCGGTGGCGATGCCGAGCTCTGCCGCGAGGTTGAGGAGGAAGTTGCCGCAGTGCTCGCTCTGCCGCGCGATCCAGCCAAGGTGATGGCCGAGGCATCCGAGATGCGCGCCATGGTCGACAAGGAGAAGCCGCCGCGCGATCCCTGGGACATCAAGCTGATCCCGGGCGGCCTCATAGATCTCGAATTCATTGCCCAGGTTGCGCTGATCACGGGAAAGATCGAGGCAGGCCGCAGGGCCACCGGCACGGCCGAGGTCCTATCGCGCCTGGCGCCGGATTTCGCCGGCGCCCAGGTCAGGCAGGAACTGGTGGATGCCTATTCGCTCTATCTGGCGCTGACCCAGATGATACGGCTTTGCCTCACCGGCGCATTCGAACGCGACGACGTTCCGCCAGGGCTTTCGGATCTGCTTCTGGCGGTGACCGACCTGCCGGATTTCGGGGTGCTTGAAGCGCATCTCAAGGAGACGTCGCAGAAGGTCAGAAAGGATTTCGACCTTCTGCTTCGTGCGAAACAACCGTGACGGCAACCAGCCGTACGGGCGAGAGCATCGGACCCGAAATTGCGACCTTTTTTTGGGAGGTTCCGATGTTCAATCAAAGAGATAGAGCGGGGGATGAAGGTCCGCCGCTCTAGCATCGGGGGTGACGATGCAACAGGAGAAGACCATGAGAAAGACAACCAGACTTGCACTCGTTTTCGCAGCCCTGGCCGGCGCCGTCGGCACCGCAGCCTATGCAGACGAGCACTCCGGCGCCGGGCCGCGCGACGGCATGATGATGCGCCTCGGCAAGGTCATGAAGGACAATGACGGCACCATCACCTTCGACCAGTTCTCCGACGCCATGAACGCGCGGCTGAAGAAGATGGTCGCTGACAATGGCGGCAAGCTGACCGTGGCACAGCTCGCCGACGCGCTGGAGAAGGCACGCTTCGAGCAGATGGCCAGGCGCATCATCGCCCGCTACGACACCAAGGGCGACGGGACGCTGACCGCCGACGATATCACCAGCCGCCAGAAGAAGGTGTTCGCCATGCTCGACCGTGACAATGACGGCAAGATCGAGAAGAACGAACTGCCGAAGGGTCTCGGCCGCCACCGCCAATGGGACGGCGAGGGCAATGATGGCGCTGACGGCATGCAGTGAGAATTGACAACCGCTCCGGCGGCGCGAGCCGCCGGAGACTTATCTGGTCATTCAGGCAGCCGCCCTGACCGCCTGCGCGACTTTCCTCATCGGGATGCGTACCGAGACGATCGTGCCGATGCTTTCGGTCGAACGGATCTTCAACGCGCCACCCTGAAGCTCGGCCAGCGAGCGCGAGATGGCGAGGCCGAGGCCGGAGCCGGTATGGCTCTTGGAGAACTGGTTTTGCACCTGTTCGAATGGCCGTCCGAGCTTGCTCAGCGCCGCTTTCGGGATGCCACAGCCATTGTCCTCGATCGTCAGGATCAGCGCGCTGGAAATGCTGCGGGCTCTGACCGAAATGTGGCCGCCTTGCCCGGTGAACTTCACCGCATTGGACAGAAGGTTGATGAGGATCTGCTTGATCGCCCTGCGGTCGGCGAACAGCGTCAGCGAATCGGCGATGCGGGTTTCGACGGTGATCGACTTTTCCGCCGCCTGCAGCGAGACGACGCGAACCGTCTCCCTGATGAGCGGGCAGAGATCGATTTCTTCCTGATCCAGGGCGAACTGGCCGGCCTCGATCTTCGACATGTCGAGGATGTCGTTGATCACGCCGAGAAGATATTTGCCGCTGCCGTTGATGTCGGTGGCATACTCTTCGTAGCGCGGCGACCCCATCGGCCCGAACAGCCGCCGTTCCATCAGTTCCGAGAAGCCGATGATCGCGTTGAGCGGCGTGCGCAACTCGTGCGACATGTTGGCAAGGAATTCGGATTTGGCCCGGTTTGCCGCTTCGGCCCGCTCGGTTTCCTTCATGTATTTGCGATTGAGCTCGACGAGCTCACGAGCCCGTTCTTCTTCCGCGCGGCGGGCAAGGCTGAGGTCGTGGATTGTCGCCATCAGCCGGCGCTCGCTGTCGACCAGCTTCTCCTGGTGCAGCTTGATCTGGGTGATGTCGGAGCCGACCGAGACGGTGCCGCCGTCCCTTGTCTGCAACTCGTTCACTTGCAGCCAGCGGCCGTCGGCAAGCTGGCGCTCGAAGGTTACGCCCCCCTGCGGTCCGTTGGTATTGGCAAGCCGTCGCTCCGAGGCGAAGGCCAGCATGCGTTGTTCCAGCACGGCGCGCGGGGCGCCCGGCATCACGTCGCGATCCGACAGGCCGTTGTCCTGCTGGTATTTGGAATTGCACATGATCAGGCGCTCGGACGAATCCCACAGCACGAAGGATTCGTTGATGTTTTCGATGGCCGTCCTCAGGCGCAGGTCCGCCGCTTCGGAGCGCAGCGCCAAGTGCCGCTGCTCGGTGACGTCGACGGCGATGCCGATCAGCTGGATCTCCGGCGCTTCCGGGTCGATAACCTGTGCTCTTGCGCGCATCCAAACCCATTGCCCGTCGGCATGGCGCATCCGGAACACCTGGTCGATATGGTCGATCTCGCGTGCGACGATCCTGTTGGCGAGTTCGAACAAATCGCCGTCCTCGGGATGAATGATTTCGTCGACTTCGCCGAACGACAGCATCGTGTCGCAAGGCTCGTAGCCCAGCATGTCGTACATCGAGCGCGACCAGTACATCTTGCCGCGCACCATGTCCCAATCCCACAGGCCGCAGCGGCCGCGCACCAACGCCATGTCGATGCGCTGGTGGGCTTCGAGATAGATGCGGTCGGCGGCCTGGGCACGCGCCGCCTGGCCGAAATAGGCATAAAGGATGACGATCAGCACGCCGGCCGTCAGCACGAACAGCGTGACATTGAGTGAGACCGTCTTCCGCCAGGCGTCAAAAACTGCCTCCTGCGGCACGAACGCTGCCGCGGCACCCTTTCGGCCATTTGCCAGGCTCACTGCCGCGTACCAGTCCTGTCCGCCGATGCTGACCTCCATAACTCCGGCGCGGTCGCCGAACATGAACAGCGGCTGCCCGCCCTGCACGACGCCATCGAGCGATCGGCCCTCCCAGTGCATCGACTGCGGCGATACGGCAATGATCTTGAAGGCGCTGTCGGTGATCGCCAGTACGTGGCTTCGGCCCATCGCGCCCTGACGACCGGTGCTCTCCAGCAGGTCCTGGATCGCACCTGGCGCGGAAACCATGGTAGCGTCGGCGATCGAACTGGCCAGTTGGCCGGCGGCCAGGGCAAGGATCGCCTTGGCGTCGCGCTCAATCTCGTCGCGCTCGTTCATCAGTGACAGAAAGCGCAGTACTGCGATGATCAACAGAAACATGATAATGAGGGCCGGTATCGATCGCCGCAACAGCGGCTCGGCTGCCAGCAGCCGTCGGTAGGCAGGTTCGGCGATGAGCCGCGTATTGCCCGCGAGACCGTCGTTTCGCGCCTCGCGACGCTCAAACGCCGTCCCACCGGGCGCGCCCCACGCGTCCGCCTTCGCCATAAATGGCACTCCCCGATTTTCTGTCCGCTTGACGATCCGGCAACGCCGCACTTCCGAATCGTCACTAAAGAATCAAAGGTGATTCGCCTTGTCCAGAGGCGCGGCGAAAAAAGATTAAAAATCGACTAAAATAATGGGTTTTCGGATGGTCTTCCCTTCTCCCACGACAAGGGGAGAAGGGGAGGTCGCTTACGCCAGGGTGCGCTCGACGATGTCTCGCAAATCGGCCGACAGCTTCTCGGTATTGGCGATTGAAAGCAACGCCTCCCTTGCCTTGGCCTGCCGCACGGGTTCGAGCGAGCGCCACGACCTGAGCGCCGTCGCCAGCCTGGCGGCCACCTGCGGGTTGCGTTTTTCGACCTGCAGCACCGTTTCGACGAAAAGCCGGTAGCCCTCGCCGTCGGCGCGATGAAAGCCGGTCTGGTTGGCGCTGGAAAACGTACCGATGAGCGAGCGTACCCGGTTCGGGTTGACCATCGAGAACGCTGGGTGGCTGGTCAAGGCGCGCACTGCGTCGACGGTTTGCGGACCGGGCACGCTGGCCTGGATCTGGAACCATTTGTCCATGACCAGCGGATCGGTTGCATATTTCGCCTCGAAATCGGCCAGTGCCTTGGTTGCCTCAGGTGAGCCGTGGTGACGGTGCGCAAGCACGGTCAACGCCGCGGCACGATCCGTCATGTTGGTCGCCGATTGGAAGTGCCGGGCAGCGAGTTCCGCACCTCCCGGTAGCAAGGAGAGATAGTCCAGCAGGACATTGCGCAGCGCCCGCCGCCCGGCACTGGCCGCGTCCGGGCTGAACGGACCATTGTCGGCGAGCCGATCGTAGAAGTTGGAGAATATCTCGCGGTTGGCCTCGGCGATCGTAACTGCCAGCGCCGCGCGCGCCGCGAAAATGGCGTCGGGGTCGATGTTCTTGCCGATGTCGCGGGCGATATCGGCGTCGCCGGGCAGCGCCAGCGCCAGTGCCCGATAGGCGGGTTCGAGCGCCTCGTCGCCGGCTATTTTGCCGGTAAGCCCGGTCAGCCGGGCGCTAAACTCGGGTTGCGTGTGGTCCAGGATCTGGCGGAAAGCTGCAATCAGCGCATCGGTCAAAAGCGTGTTGAACGCCTGCCAGCGCGAGAAGGCGTCGCTGTCGTGGCCAGCCAGAAAAAACTGGTCGTCGGGCCGCTGCTCGACCGAAAGCGTCACCGGCGCCGAAAAGCCGCGGTTGAGCGACATGGCCGGCCGCTCGGCAATCCCGGAAAACCTGACGACATGGCGGCGTTTGCGGATATGGATGACGCCGTCCTCGACATTCGCCCCTTCCACGCCGCTATAGGCTGTCGCCTCTCCGCCGGCGCCGACCAGGCCGAAGGCAAGCGGAATGTGCATCAGCCGTTTGCGGCTTTCCGACGGCGTTGGCGGCACCGACTGCTCGATTTCGAGCGTGAATTCCTGCGCCGCAGGATTATACGCCGAACTGACGGTCAGGTTCGGCGTACCGGCCTGATGATACCAGAGCGAAAACTGCGACAGGTCGCGACCGGAAACGTCTTCGAACACCTTGATGAAGTCTTCGATCGTCGCCGCCTGGCCGTCGTGACGTTCGAAGTAGAGGTCCATGCCGGCGCGGAACGTCTCTGCGCCGAGGATAGTGTGGATCATGCGCACGACTTCCGAGCCCTTTTCATAGACCGTCGCCGTATAGAAATTGTTGATCTCGCGATAGCGGCGCGGCCGCACCGGATGCGCCAGCGGCCCTTGGTCCTCGGGAAACTGATGGGCGCGCAGTGTACGCACCTCGGCGATGCGCTTGACGGCGCGCGAGCGCTGATCGGCGGAGAATTCGTGGTCGCGGAAAACGGTCAGGCCTTCCTTCAGGCAAAGCTGGAACCAGTCGCGGCAAGTAATTCTGTTACCTGTCCAATTGTGGAAATACTCATGCGCAATGATGGCTTCGATATTGGCGAAATCGGCGTCGGTCGCGGTTTCCTGGTCGGCTAGCACATATTTGTCGTTGAAGATGTTGAGACCCTTGTTCTCCATCGCGCCCATATTGAAGTCGGACACGGCGACGATGTTGAAGACATCGAGGTCGTATTCGCGGCCGAATGCCTCCTCGTCCCATTTCATCGACCGTTTCAAAGCGTCCATGGCGTAGCCGGCGAGCCTCTCTTTGCCCGGTTCGACATAGATTGCGAGCTCGACTTTGCGGCCAGACAGGGTAACGAAACTGTCCGAGATCTTGCCGAGGTCGCCGGCCACCAGCGCAAACAAATAGGACGGCTTGGGGAAGGGGTCGTGCCAGACCGCATAGTGCCAGCCGCCGGCAAGCTCGCCGCTGCCGGCCGGGTTGCCGTTGGACAAAAGCAGCGGCGCCTCATTGCGCTCAGCTTCGATACGCACCGTATAGACCGACAGGATATCGGGACGGTCCAGGAAATAAGTGATGCGGCGAAAGCCTTCGGCCTCGCATTGCGTGCAATAGACGTCGCTGGAGCGATAGAGGCCCATCAGCGCTTCGTTCTGCGCCGGCGCCAACACGGTTTCAATTCTCAGCTGGAAGCGCCTTGTGGCAGGGGGGCTGATTATTGTCAGTTGATCGGGCGTGACGAGAAAATCCTCAATGCTCGGTTCCTGGCCGTCGATGGCGATACTGCGGAGCGTCAGCCCGTCGCCATCCAGCACCAGTGGCACCGACGCGGCAATCTCGTCGCGACGTTCGACCGTCAGCACGGCGGTGACATGCGTTGCTTCAGGCGAAAGGCGGAAAGTCAGGCTGGTTTCCGGAATCAGATAATCACTAGGGCGATAGTCTTCGAGTTTGAAGACCTGGCCGGTATCTGTGCGCATTCCTTGATTTTTCCTGTCGATCCGAGAGCGGCGGGCGGGTCCGCTGGTCCAAATAATTTGAAGTCTGCGCTCTTTACACGAAACACTCCCTCGACAAAACTGCAGCGACGTCTATTTCAGGCGATCATTTCCCAAGCATCATCGCGAGGCTTCCATGACCATCGTCACGCCGAAATTCGGGATGGGCGCCTCTGTGTTGCGTCGCGAGGATCGGGCCTTCATCAAAGGCGCCGGGGCGGTTACGATCGGATCGACGCCTGCCGCGCTCGATGCGGTGGCCGACGCGTTCTACCGCGCCGACGGCATCAGGCCTATCGACATGCCGGCAACGCCGGCGCGCATCTGGGCGATCGAGGAAGCAAAAGGGGCGTGACAGCCAGACCGGATTTGCCAGTGCTTGCAGCCGGCGACCTTGCCGGCGAGCACAGCACGCTGACCGGGATATTGCTCAAGATCGTATCGGTGGCGGTCTTCGTCGGCATGTCGTCCTGCATCAAGGCGGCAGGCACCGTGCCGGCGGGCCAGATCGTCTTCTTCCGCTCCTTCTTTGCCATTTTTCCGATCATCGCCTTTCTCGCCTTCCAGGGAAAACTCGGAACCGCCTTTTCGACAAAGCGCCCTCTCAACCACATTGCGCGCGGCGTCGTCGGTGTCTGTGCCATGGGGCTCGGCTTCTTCGCGCTGACGCGGCTGCCGCTGCCGGAGGCGATCACGCTGAACTACGCGCAGCCGCTGCTGGTCGTGGTGTTCAGTTCGATCTTCCTCGGCGAAGCCATCCGCATATATCGCTGGAGTGCGGTTGCCGTCGGCCTGGTCGGGGTGCTGATCATCTCATGGCCGGAACTGACGCTGCTCAGTTCGGGCGCTGCCCTCGGCGATCAGGAGGTGCTCGGCGTCATCGCCGCCCTCATAGCCGCGGCGATCTCGGCCATCGCCATGCTCCTGGTTCGTAACCTCGTCCAGAGCGAGCGGACGGCGACCATCGTGCTGTGGTTTTCGGTAACCGCGAGCGTCATGGCGCTGCTTTCGCTGCCATTCGGCTGGCAGGCGCTGACGACGGCACAGGCGGGGCTTCTGATTGCCGCGGGTTTTTGCGGCGGGCTTGGCCAGATCCTGATGACCTCGGCCTATCGCCATGCCGAGGCTTCCGTCGTGGCACCCTTCGAATACACTTCGATGATCCTCGGCGTCGTCGTCGGGTATCTGGTCTTTGGCGACGTCGCTACGATTAACATGCTGGTCGGCGGCATGATCGTGGTTGCGGCGGGGATTTTCATCATCTGGCGCGAGCGCCAGCTGGGTCTCGAACGCACCCGCACCCGCAAGGCCGTCGCGCCGGAAGGGTGATCACGGCTCCGCTGCGTCAGTCCGCTCTTTCGCCAGCCGCACCAGCACCGCCCGCGTCTGCTCGTCAGCAGGGAAAAAAGATTCGATCGCCAGCTCCGACAGCGTCACGTCGAGCGGCGTGCCGAACACGGTGATGGTGCTGATGAACGACAGCACCGCGTCGCCATGGGCAAGCTTGAGCGGATGGACAATCGCGTTCGGTTCGACCGGCGCCGGCCGGCTGCCTCTAAGGCCGGACGGATAGGCCCGAAGCTCGCGCTCGAGCTCGACAAGAACCGGATCGGCGGTAGCGTCGTTCTGCCGCTTCAGCCGCTCCAGAAGATGCGTTCGCCATTCCGCTAGGTTGACGATACGCGGCGCGATGCCGCCGGGATGCAGGCTGAGGCGCAAAACGTTAACCGGCGGCTTCAGCAGGGAGGCATCGGCGACATTGGCGAGGAACGGGCCGATGGCGGCGTTCGCCGACACCAGGTTCCAATGCCGGTCGACGGTAAGCGCCGGGAACGGCTCGTGCGCCTTGAGCACGGTCTCGACCGCCGCCATCGCCGGTGCCATCGAGGCATCGTCAAGTGGTCGTTCGCCGAAGCTCGGGGCAAAGCCGGCGGCCAGCAGCAGCTGGTTGCGCTGCCTGAGCGGGATCGAAAGCTGCTCCGCCAGATGCAGCACCATGTCACGCGAGGGTGCGGCGCGGCCGCTTTCAACGAAACTCAGATGCCGCTGCGAGATCTCGGCCTCCATAGCGAGGTCGAGCTGGCTCATGCGCCGGCGTGTACGCCATTCGCGAATGAGACTGCCGGCGGAAATCTGGGCTGCTGTCATAACGAGATGACTAGGCCGGCAGTGGGCGCATTTCAATTACCTGCGAAGTCATGATGCCGCCCTTCCTTCCTCGCAAGGGGAGAACTGAAGACGCGCTCTGCACCATTACCCAAGTGCCCGCAACTTCGCCTTCACTTCGAGGAAATCCCGCCACGCCAGCTTCTTGTGCGCCGGCGTTCTCAGCAAATAGGCCGGATGCAGGGTCGGCATGGCAGGAATGGCGACGCCGGACGGGGTCGTGTGGACGCGCCAGTTGCCGCGCAGCCGCAATATGCCTTCAGAGGTGTTGAGCAGGGTCTTTGCCGACGGGCCGCCGAGATTGACCAGCACCTTCGGATTGACCAACTCGATCTGCCGCTCGATGAACGGCCGGCAGATCTCGGTCTCGTGCGGGGTCGGCGTGCGGTTGCCCGGCGGCCGCCAGGGAATGACATTGGCGATGTAGACGGACGTCCGGTCAAGACCGATCGCGGCCAGCATGCGGTCGAGCAGCCGGCCGGAGCGGCCAACGAACGGCAAGCCCTCTATGTCCTCATCGCGACCCGGCGCTTCGCCGACCAGCATCACCTCGGCAGTCGGATTGCCGTCGGCGAACACAAGGTTCTTGGCGGTGAATTTGAGATTGCAGCCGTCGAATGCCGCCATGTGCTGGCGAAGCTCGTCGAGGCTTACCGCCGATCTCGCCAGTTGCCGCGCCAATGCCGCTTGCGCCTCGTCGGGCACCGTTGACATGGCCGGGAACGCTCGCACTGCCGGTGCTGTACTCGGTCTCTCGCCCATTTCGGCGCGCGATACGCTCGTCGAGCGTTGTGGCGCCGCATTTTCACTGGGCGGCACAGCGGCCGCCGCAGGCACCCGCTCCGGTGGCCTGGCTTCTGCAAACCTGTTTACCGGCTGTTCTTCAAGTGCCTCGTCGACGCCGGCGCTGGCGTAGAAGGCCAGCAGCTCGGCGAGATCGGCTCGGCTATTGTGGGGGGCGGCAGTCATACTCTCACATTCGGCCGCGAAGCTTGAATTTGCAAGTTCAGCTCGACGGTATGCGCGGATCCTGCACCAGATAGAACGTCCAGCGCGGCGTGTAGTCGGTGATCAGGAAATAGAAGCTGGCGGTCTTCAGCGGGTCGATCTTGCCGTTCTTGAACAGCAGGCGGTCATACGGTTCGAAATTGCGGTCGAAATCGGCGTAGCTGCTCGACCAGATATTTTCAGGCTTTTTGTTGCGCTGGTCAAACGACAGGCCGTCGCCGAACACGCTCGGCTGGTCGAGGATCTCCTGGAGTTCGAACTGGAACTCGACCCAGGCCTGGCCGCTATTGTTGAGAACGTCGATGCGCATATACATCAGACCATTGGCGAAGTCTCCCGCCTTGCCGAACGGCTGGATTGGCTTTGTCGTGCGAATGGCCAGCGTTACCGGCGTCGCTGAATTCAGCTCTTCGGTGATGACCAGCGGATCCTCCTTCGTGCCGATGCCGGAAGCCCCGGTGATGTGGAAGCCGCCGCGCTCGTCGGAAAAGGAATAGGCGCCGGTCGCCCAGACCAGTTGCTGCTCGGCATGGGCATCGAGGGTCGTCAGCGGCAGCAGCGCCAACAGCGCCGCACGGCAAATCCGGCCGGGCGTGAAAAAAAAGCGCGTCGATGAAAAGCCAGCCGGCCTGAATATGCGCATGGCGGGAAGTATGGCCGATAAGCAAGCCGTCGAACAATTAAAAACATCAGTGCGACATATCTGTGCAAACGGAATAGGATTGAAGATTGATGCTCGCCACCGCGAATCTGTGTGGCAGGACGCGACTTTTTGACGAAATCGGTATTGTCACGTCCGCGCCGGTTTCCCGTCGCTATTTGATGCGCTATGCAGCGCGTGAGCCAGCAAGATGCCGGGAATAGCGAGCCAGTGAGGGGTCGATGAGCGATATCGAACGCGAAAGCATGGAATTCGACGTGGTCATTGTCGGCGCCGGCCCGGCCGGCCTCGCCGCCGCGATCCGTCTCAAGCAGGTCAATCCCGAGCTTTCCGTCGTCGTGCTGGAAAAGGGCGGCGAAGTCGGCGCGCATATCCTGTCCGGCGCCGTCGTCGATCCGATCGGCATCGACCGGTTGCTGCCCGGCTGGCGCGAAGAGGAGGGTCATCCCTTCAGGACACCGGTCACCGACGACCATTTCCTGGTTCTCGGCCCCGCCGGTTCGTTCCGTCTGCCCAATATCCTGATGCCGCCGCTGATGAACAATCACGGCAACTATATCGTCTCGCTCGGCAATGTCTGCCGCTGGCTGGCGACCAAGGCCGAGGCGCTGGGCGTCGAGATCTATCCGGGCTTTGCGGCGGTCGGCCTGCTCTACAACGAGGCCGGTGCGGTCACCGGCGTCGTCACCGGCGACATGGGCGTCGAGAAGGACGGCACGCACGGTCCGGGCTTTGCGCCGGGCATGGCGCTGATGGGCAAATATGTCTTGATCGGCGAGGGCGCGCGTGGCTCGCTCGCCAAGCAGCTGATCGCCAAATACCACCTTTCCGACGGCCGCGAGCCAGGAAAATACGGCATCGGCCTCAAGGAACTCTGGCAGGTCAAACCGGAAAACCACCGGCCGGGCCTTGTGCAGCATTCCTTCGGCTGGCCGCTCGATATGAAGACCGGCGGCGGCTCCTTCCTCTACCATCTCGAGGACAACCAGGTGGCAGTCGGCTTCGTCGTTCACCTGAACTACAAGAACCCCTATCTGTCGCCCTTTGACGAGTTCCAGCGCTTCAAGACCCATCCGGCGATCCGCGGTACCTTCGAGGGTGCCAAGCGGCTGGGCTATGGTGCCCGCGCCATCACCGAAGGCGGCTGGCAGTCGGTGCCGAAACTGTCCTTCCCCGGCGGTGCCCTGATCGGCTGCGCGGCCGGCTTCGTCAACGTGCCGCGCATCAAGGGCTCGCACAATGCCGTGCTCTCCGGAATGCTGGCGGCCGAGCATGTCTGTGATGCGATAGCCGCCGGCCGCGCCAATGACGAGCTGGCCTCCTATGAGGCCACCTGGCGCGCCACCGATATCGGCAAGGACCTGAAGAAAGTGCGCAACGTCAAGCCGCTATGGTCACGCTTCGGCACCATTGTCGGCGTCGGCCTTGGGGGGCTCGACATGTGGCTGAACACGCTGTTCGGCTTCTCGGCCTTCGGCACGATGAAGCACGGCAAGGCCGACTACGCCACGCTGGAACCGGCCGCCGCGCACCAGAAGATCGCCTACCCGAAGCCGGACGGGGTGCTGACCTTCGACCGGCTGTCGTCGGTGTTCCTGTCCAACACCAACCACGAGGAGAACGAGCCGGTGCATCTGCTCGTCGCCGACATGGACCTGCAAAAGCGCTCCGAGCATGACGTCTATGCCGGGCCCTCGACGCGTTACTGCCCGGCCAGCGTCTACGAATGGGTCGACAAGGACGGCAATGCCGCCGCCGATCCTGCGGCAGAGGATGTGCGCTTCGTCATCAACGCGCAGAACTGCGTGCACTGCAAGACTTGCGATATCAAGGACCCGAACCAGAACATAAATTGGGTGCCGCCACAGGGCGGCGAGGGCCCGGTCTACCAGAACATGTAAGTCACAAGGTTTGTTCCGGACTAAACAAGATGAGGAGCAGCGCAACCGTAGGATTGTTGAATAAACCGCCTGCCTGTGTTTCCTTTCTGCGGCGACAGGGAGGAAGGAAAAATGCGCCTGGCAGTTCTGACGAGCGTTGTGGCGATCGGGGCATTGTGCGCCCCTGCAGCCTTGGCCGGCACTAAGGTGCTGGTCAAGACACGAACTTACAACATTGCCGGAACCACCGGCGCGGCCCTGATCGAGGCCATGGATCGCAGTGGGCCGAAGCACGGCTTCATGACCCACGCCATCGCGCAAACCGGCTACAGCGTCGGTGATTGGACCTTCGACGCCCATCAGGAAAACGGCGTCTGCCGCCTGCGCCAGGCCAACGGGACGCTCAATCTCTTCTATACCTATCCCAAACTGGTCTCAGCCCCATCGCCTGCGCTGCAGAAGCGCTGGAAGCGGTTCTTCGCTGGCGTCCGCGCCCATGAAGAGACCCATGGCCGCATCGCCAGACAGATGATGCGGGCCACCGAAAAGTCGGTTCGAGGGCTGACAGTCGCTGATGACCCGCACTGTTTCGAGGCACGTCGCGAGGCAAAGCGCCGGATCAATGCCATCTATGCCGAATACGAGGCAAAGCAGATCGCCTTCGATGCGCACGAGCATCGCGACGGCGGCCCTGTCGAGCACCTCATCCGCGCTTTTGTGGGCCAGTAATAAGCCAGGTCGAGACTGGACTGCGGATTTTCAGCTTCGCGTCCCGCCAGGCAGCGCTGCAAGCGCGGTCGCCGTCTGGTGCTCGTCGAGCGACCGTAGCGAAAACTCCACCAGCACCGGCAGATGGTCTGAGCCGGTGTCCTCAAGGGTCGACGCCGAACGGATAACGATGGCGCCCTTGCTGAAAACCTGGTCGATCGGCAGTCCGGCGAAGCGCAGGAAATCCGGCAGCTTTCTGTAGAGCCAGGTCGGCCCGACCGACGGCATTACAGTCAGCTTGCCAAGCGATGCGACGCGCCGGACAGCGGCGCTCCATGGCGCTGCGTTGCAGTCGCCCGCCAGTATCGACGTCTCGCCAAGCGAGGCGATTTCGTCAGACAACCCTCCAATCTGCCGTGATTGGTTGTGCGGCCATGGCCAGGTGAGGTGGATGGCGCCGACATCGACGTCGGTTCCGCCAAAATCGACCGTGGCGATCGCCATCGCGCCGCGGCTGTCGCAGTGCGGCGCCGTGCCTGTGGCAAACGGTCGTCTGGACAGCAACGCAACGCCGAACACGCCATTGGGATACGGGCAGAGGATCCGGTAGGGATAAGCGCCGGACAGCAGCCCAAGCTTTGCTTTCCACATCTCGGACACCTCGTCGAGGGTGATCACATCGGGCTGGGTCCGGCCGATCAGCGACAGCACCTTCTCGGGTGTTGGATTGTTGAACCTGAGGTTCATCTGCAACAGGCGGTAGACTGGCTCGTCACCGGGTTTGGCTTCGTAGGCGGCCTGCACCTGCCATAGCCGCGAAAGCGGCAAGGCATTCGACGTGGTGGCAAAGGAGGCTATCGCAAACAGCAAGGCGGCCGCGGCCTGCAGGCGAAACGAGGTGGCGAGCAGGGGCAGAGCGCAAAGCGCCATCAGCACCGAAAAATGGACGCGGAAATGAGCAAAGGAATCGAGGGCCGGATGCAGCGATCCGAAAAACCCGGCCACCAGCGCGGCCGAGAGTGCAAGCATTGCGACGAATGCCAGCGCAACCGTCATGTCCCGAATACGTGCCATCGCTTTGTCTATCGGCAGAAGTGCGGCTCAATCAAGATGACGAAATGTCCTGACCCGGACCGACACATGCGATTCGGCATTTACTGGAAGGCCGTTTCCGAAAAGCTCCTGAGCTTGCGCGAATGCAGTCGCTCCATCGGCATTTCAGCCAGCTTCTCCATCGCCCTGATGCCGATGGTCAGGTGCTGCGCCACTTGCCGCTTGTAGAACTCGGTCGCCATGCCGGGCAGCTTCAATTCGCCATGCAGCGGCTTGTCGGATACGCAAAGCAGCGTGCCATAGGGAACCCGGAAGCGGAAGCCGTTGGCGGCGATCGTTGCCGATTCCATATCGAGCGCGATCGCCCGCGACTGCGACAGCCGCTGCACCGGCCCGCGCTGGTCGCGCAGCTCCCAGTTGCGGTTGTCGATAGTGGCGACGGTGCCGGTGCGCATGATGCGCTTGAGGTCGTAGCCGGAAAGCCCGGTGACCTCGGCGACCGCTTCCTGCAGCGCCACTTGGATTTCAGCCAGCGGCGGGATCGGCACCCAGACCGGAAGATCGTCGTCGAGGACATGGTCTTCCCGAACGTAGGCGTGTGCCAGCACATAATCGCCCAGCGCCTGCGTGTTGCGCAGGCCGGCGCAATGGCCGAGCATCACCCAGGCATGCGGCCGGAGCACCGCAATATGGTCGGTGATGGTCTTGGCGTTGGAAGGGCCAACGCCGATATTGACCATGGTGATGCCGCCATGATTCGGCTTCTTCAGATGATAGGCCGGCATCTGCGGCAGGCGAGGGGGCGCAGCACCCTCACCAGGCGCGCTGTCGCCCACTTTGGTCACGATATTGCCCGGCTCGACGAACTCTACATATCCGTCACCGCCATTGGCCATCAATTCGCGTGCACGGGCGACGAATTCGTCGATGTAGAACTGGTAGTTGGTGAACAGCACGAAGTTCTGGAAATGCTGGGGACTGGTCGCCGTATAGTGCGACATCCGATGCAGCGAATAGTCGATCCGTTGTGCCGTGAACGGCGCCAGCGGCCGTGCCTCGCCCAATCCCACTTCAAAGGTACCGTTGGCGATCTGGTCGTCGGTGCCGTCGAGATCCGGCACGTCGAACAGGTCACGGATCGGCCGTTTGATGCGTTCCGCAGCGGCGCCGTCGACATGCGTGCCTTCGAGAAAGGCGAAATGCAGGGGGATGGGAGTGGTCGATTCTGAAACCGTGACCGGAACGCCGTGGTTGCGCATGATCAGCCGAAGCTGTTCGGTTAGATAGCTCTCGAAAAGACCAGGCTGGGTGATTGTGGTTGAGAAATGCCCCGGCGTCGGCATGTGACCATAGGCCTGCCTCGAGTCGATCTGGGTGAACGAACTCGTGGTGACGCCGATCTCCGGATAGAAGGCCCGGTAGCGTTTGTTGTTGTCGCCGCCCGCGGCGAGCGCGGCAAATGAATCGCGCAGGAACTTGGTGTTGCGGTCGTAAAGCACCTGCAGGGCCGCGACCGCCTTCTTGGCATCGTTGAAGCTCTGTCGGCCGAACGGCTCCGGCGTGACGACCGATTCAATGGCTTGAGGATAGATTCGCTTTTCCATGACCCAATATAGAGAGTTGGGCGCGCAGTTGGGAGGGGGTAAGGCGGTCTCAAAACGCCCTGTCGGCGGTTTTCTTTCCGGCGGCCTAGCCTCGCCGCAAGCTGACCAGCAGCACAAAGCCGACGCCGGCCTTTCTCAGCGCGGGCGCCTCGATGGTCGAACCGGCATCGGCGCGCATCGTCGACACGGCCAGGACCGGGGCCGCCAGAAGCGTCAGGATGAGTGCCGTCCGCGGCAGCAGCCGAAGGATCTTGACGACATTGGCGGTGAGGCGGGTCATGGCGTGGGTTTCAATATCTCGCTGTCGGGTTCAGTGGCGAAGCTAGTTCCGGCAACCGAGCCGGCAGGAAATGGCCACGTCCCAGGCGCGGGCCGGCCGGCCGGCTTCGGCGACAAGGACGGCGAACAACATACCGAACAGGCTCATCAGCAGGCAGACGATGGTGAAGCGGCGGGCAAGCATCGGGCGGTGTCTCCTTCAACACGCATGACAATGCCTTGCCCAGGCTGAACCGGCTCTGATGCCGGCGTTCATCTGAGGTTCAAAATGGTTGATGATCTCTGGGCGGGCCGCCTTGAAAGCAGTGACCTATGGCGAGCCGCGGCTGCGAGACCGATATATGAAAACGGGGCCGACTGGCCCCGCGCACCCCGGCAGGAATGGCACGATCAGAGCTTGTGCCAGGTCTGGCTCTTGCAGATCAGCCCGCCGAACACGCAGCCGCTCATCTTGAGCGAACTGCCGGAAAGCGAAGCCTTGCCCGAATAGGTCTTGTCGGTTTCGGGGTCGGTTATGGTGCCGGCATATTTGTTGTCGCCGGCCACCTTCAGTGAACCGATGTTCTTGCCGGCAAATTTGCCGGATTTGAGCGTAATCGAAAATGCCCCGCCGCCACCCGAAATGGCGGCAGTCGCTCCGGCTTGCGTTTTCCAATTGCCTTCGATCGGATCGGCCCATGCCGCGCCGGTCATCATTATTGCGGCCGCGAGGGCCAGGCTCACGTGTCGAAACATGTCTTTCCTCCCTCAGGCAAGTCCAATCGGGCTCCGTCCCGGCTGTCTGCCCCTTACGCAAAGGTAAGCTAGTCCAGCTCCCGGAAAAACAAAAGCGGTGCCGCGACGGAAGGGTTGCGGGTTTTTGCCCGCTCCCGAACGGGCGCGCCGGCGAAAAATGAAACGGGCCGCACACGTCTTTGTCTTCTGTGGTTAGCGGAGTCTTGATCCGCGCCTCGCAAGTTTTCTTCAAATTTTGTGCAAACTGGCGCAGTTGCTGGCTTTGTATCCTTAACGAATTTTCGCGTTTACCTCTTGTTTTAGCTTTGTTTTCCTCAAATTAAGCACGCCATTTAACGACGGATTCAAGCCTCCGCGGCATTCTCGAAAGCATCGAAAGAGCGGCCGCCCCCGAAGGTAATCAAGGACACCGAAGGACAGACGGAGACAGCTCTCGGGAGCCAGAACAGGGGATTTGAAATGGCACGTTTTGAAATGCTTGAAGCCGGCTTCGGCGCCATGGGGGCAACTGCCCAGGCCGATATCCTTTTCGAGTTGGGCATGATGTATGCGACCGGCCGCGATTGCGAGACCGATGTCGTCGCCGCCCACAAATGGTTCAACATCGCCGCGATCAAGGGTTCGGCCCGCGCCGCGGAACTGCGTTCTGAATTGTCGGCCGCCATGTCGAAAGTCGAGATCGCCAGGGCGCTGCGCGAAGCCCGCGAATGGATGACGATGCACTGAATTCGCCGGCACTGAGTTCACTGACAGGGACGCTTCGGGTCAAGGCCGCGCAGACGGCTGGCCCCGAAAAAAAGAGGCCGCGCAAGATGGCCGACCAAGTCAAAACCAAGAACACGGCAGGCTGATCAGGCCGAGCCGTGCAACAGACAGGGAAGGCCAGCGGGTTCCGGCGCGGATGCGCCGGCAAGCTCAATGGCAAAAGCCGCGACCGGCCGGAACAGGGCTGGCGCGGCTTTGTCTTTGGGACCGCATGTTACAGGCCCAATCGAGCGCCGACGATGCGTCTAGACAGCTCCGGCGAAGGATGAAATTCTCCCGCCACTCTGGAAGAGGCGCGGCCGGGCGGCTGCGCGAGAGTGGAGGAGTTATGTTACCATGAAGAAATTCAGTATTTTGAGCGCAGCCATATTTGGCCTGATGATGACCGCGCCGCTCGCCTTCGCCGACGACATCACCTTTTCGGTGGTCGGACCGATGACCGGGCAGCTTGCCACCATCGGCGATCAGTTCAAGCAAGGCGCGCAAGCCGCCGCCGACGCGATCAACGCGGCTGGCGGCGTCGACGGTCGCCAGATCAAGCTCGACATCGAGGATGATCAGTGCGATCCGAAGCAGGCGGTTTCGGTCGCCAACCGCATCATCGCCAATGGTGTCAAGTTCGTCGATGGCCACGCCTGCTCGGGCTCCAGCATCCCGGCCTCCGCTGTCTACGCAGAAGCCGGTGCGCTGATGATGAGTCCGGCTTCCTCAAACCCGGTGTTGACCGACGCAGCGGCGAAGGCCGGCTGGCCGACGATCATGCGCCTCTATACGCGCGACGATGCGCAGGGCGCTTTTATTGGTCCCTGGATCGCCAAGAAATATGCCGGCAAGAAAGTCGTCATCCTGCACGACAAGAGCGCCTATGGGCAGGGCGTGGCCGATGCCGTGAAGGCAACGATGAACCAGAACGGTCTCAATGAAATCCTCTACGAGGGCATCAACGCCGGCGAGAAGGACTATTCCGCGCTCGTTACCAAGCTCAAGGAGTTGAAGGCTGATGTGGTCTATTTCGGCGGCTATCACCCCGAAGCCGGCCTGATCCTGCGTCAGTCGGCGGAGCAGAATCTCAAGTTCCAGTTGATCATGCCGGACTCGATCGCTTCGCCGGAATTCTGGCAGGTTGCCGGTCCGGCCGGCGAAGGCACCATGTTCGTCTTCCCATCTGATCCGCAGTCGAAGCCCGAAGCCAAGGAAGCCATCGCCAAGATCAAGGCCGGCGGCTTCGTGCCGGAGGGCTTCACGCTGTTTTCCTATGCCGTGATCCAGGCATTCGCCGAGGGCATCAAGCGCGCCGGCAGCGACGACCCGGCCAAGGTCGCCGAGGCGTTGAAGAACGGCCAGCCGATCAGCACGGTTGTCGGGCCGGTCACCTTCGACGAGAAGGGCGACCTCAAGAACGCCAGCTACGACATCAACCAGTGGCATGACGGCAAGTACGCGCCGATCCAGCCCTGATGGAACTATGTTGTAATTGAAAATGGCCGGGTCGAACCTGGCCATTTTCATCTTTGCGGTGCCTTTTGTGACGCGCTCGGGGTCACTTCGTGGATAAGGAAAGTGCGGTCAGCTGTGGTTCCTCGGCAAAGCGAACCAGCACGGTTCCGTCTGTGACCTGCGCGCCTTCGGCGGCGATCTCGGCGATAAGCCCGTCATGGGGCGCGGCAATGGTGTGCTCCATCTTCATCGCCTCCAGTATCAGCAGCGGCTGGCCCTTGACCACGGCCTCGCCTTTTGCCGTACGCACCAATTTGACCAGGCCCGGCATCGGCGCGCGCAGGCTGCCGGAAGCGGCGGCTTCGTCGGCTCGCGCCAGCGGGTCCGGCACGGCAAAATCGTAGCCGATAGCGCCCTCGAAGACGGTGACGTGGCCCGGCCAGCGGGCGAGGCGAGGGGCGGTACGGAGATCATGCGAATTGACGCTGTCATAGGGCGCTTCCAGCGCCACCTCGAACCGTCTGTCCGGCCGCACCGACACGCGCGCGACGATCTCCTGCTCGCCAAACTTCAGCAGCATGCGCCGCACTACAGCGTGGAAATGCGCATAGCCGGCCAGCGACAACCAGGGATCGTCCGAGGACGGCAAGTCGCGCGCACCGGACGCGGCAAGTGCCGCGGCGGCAATCGTCTCACCGCTCGGCGGCGCAACCGCAGTCAACGCCTGCTGATGCCTGGAGATCAGGCCGGTATCGACATCGCCCGCCGCAAAAGCTGCATCAGCGGCCAGCGCGGCAAGAAAGCCAGTGTTGACGGTCGAGCCGGCGATTTCGGTCTGCGACAGCGCCTCGCCAAGTGCCGTGAGCGCCGCCCGTCTGTCCTTGCCATGGACGATCAGCTTGGCGATCATCGGGTCGTAAAACGGCGAAATCGCATCGCCGGCGCGCACGCCGGTTTCGATGCGCATGGTCGCACCTTCCGGTGCTGGCTGCGGAAATTTCAAATGGTGCAAGGTGCCGGTCGCCGGTAAAAACCCTCTTGCCGCGTCCTCGGCATAGATGCGCGCCTCGAAGGCGTGGCCGGAGAGCGCGATCTCGCTCTGCGTCTTCGGCAGTTTTTCGCCGGAGGCTACCCGCAACTGCCACTCGACCAAGTCGATGCCGGTGACCATTTCGGTGACGGGGTGCTCGACCTGAAGGCGGGTGTTCATTTCCATGAACCAGAAACGGTCGGCCTTCAGACCTTGCGAGGCATCGACGATGAACTCGATGGTACCGGCGCCGGAATAGTGGATTGCCTTGGCGGCTTTCACCGCCGCCTCGGTCATCGCCTTGCGCAGTGCCGGCGTCATGCCGGGGGCAGGCGCCTCCTCGATCACCTTCTGATGGCGGCGCTGTGCCGAGCAGTCACGTTCGTGAAGATGTACGGCGTTGCCGAAATTGTCACCAAACACCTGCACTTCGATGTGGCGCGGCTTGTCGACATATTTTTCCACCAAGACGCGGTCGTCACCGAACGCGGCTTTCGCCTCGCGCCGCGCGCCCGACAGTGCTTCCGAAAAATCATCGGGATGCTCGACGCGCCGCATGCCCTTGCCGCCGCCGCCGGCGCGCGCCTTGATCAGTACGGGGTAGCCTATCTCGCGCGCCTTGGAGGCGAGCAACACGATCTCCTGCGCTTCGCCATGGTAGCCCGGAACGACAGGCACGCCGGCCTTTTCCATCAGCCGCTTGGCCGCGTCCTTCAGTCCCATGGCACGGATCGAGGCCGCCGACGGCCCGATGAAGATCAGCCCAGCGGCCGCGACCTGGTCGACGAAATCGGGGTTTTCCGAAAGAAAGCCGTAGCCCGGATGGATGGCCTCGGCACCTGTAGTCAAGGCCGCTGCAATGATCCTGTCGCCGCGCAGATAGCTTTCGCTGGCGGGAGAGGCGCCGATATGCACCGCTTCGTCAGCCATTTCGACATGCAAGGCGTGAGCGTCGGCATCGGAATAGACGGCGACGCTGCGCACACCCATCCTGCGTGCCGTGCGGATCACCCGGCAGGCGATCTCGCCACGGTTGGCGATCAGGATCTTGGCGAACATCGGGCCTCCCGGATTTGGCGCGGGTAATCCCGGATCGGCGTTTGCCCGTCTACTTCGAAGCCGCGATCTGACAGTTGCCGCTGGCCGCCACCTTGTAGTACGCCCGTGCGCTCTGGCAGGATTTCATCGCCATGGCCTCTGCCGCCTTTTGCGACGAGGCGTTGTAGTGGGCGCCACACAGGACGTAACCGTCCCTGACCCGCACGAAAGACGTCGTGGCGTATGCCGAATGGCCGCTTGCAGCGACATAGGCCTTGTAGGCCTTGGTGCACTCGTCCTTGGCGCTGCCAGGCAGAAGTGGTGAAAAGCGCTTGTCGCCTTCGCTTCCGGCCATCGATCCCGCCGCGCCAGTGCCTGGTGCAGCTAATATAAGTAACCCCGAAAGTATTGCGGCAGTAGTTTTCTGGAAAAGTTGCTGTTTCACCTTCGCCCAAGCCCCATTGACGTTGAAAAACAGCAATAGCCGCAATTTTTCTGTATGGCCAGTCGGATGACTGAAAATGGGTCTGCAGATTTCTCATGGCTGTGGATCACGCTTTGCCGAGTGCGGCAACGACCCGTTGATACAATTCGGCCGTCGGCTCGTCGAAGCAGCAGAAAATGACGGTTTCCGGAACGATGTTCTGGCCGATGAAGGCGCTCACGGTCCCGACAGCAATTTGCGTCGCCTGATCCTTCGGGTAGCGGTAGGCCCCGGTCGAGATCGCTGGAAACGCCACCGTCCGGCAGTCCTTTGCGGCGGCGATTTCGAGCGACCGGCGATAGCAGGAGGCGAGCAGTTCGGCTTCTCCTTTGCTGCCACCTTGCCAGACCGGCCCGACCGTATGAATGACGTAGCGCGCGGGCAGTCTGTAGCCCTTGGTGATTTTTGCGTCTCCGACCTTGCAGCCATGCAAGGTCCGGCATTCTGCCACAAGCTCGGGGCCGGCCGCGCGGTGGATAGCGCCGTCGACGCCGCCGCCTCCGAGAAGAGAGGTGTTGGCGGCGTTGACGACGGCATCGACCGCCAGCTTCGTGATGTCGCCGGTTTGAATACGAATCCTCTGGCCGATTTCGCTCATCTCACATCCTGAACACGCCGAACCTTGTCTCTTCGATCTCGGCGTTGAGCGCGGCCGAAAGGCTGAGCGCCAGCACCTCGCGGGTCTTGGCCGGGTCGATGATGCCGTCGTCCCAGAGCCTTGCCGACGAATAGAGCGGGTGGCCTTCATGCTCGTATTTCATAAGGATCGGCTTCTTGAATTTCGCCTCCTCCTCGGCGCTCCATTTGCCACCCTTGCGCTCGATGCCTTCGCGCTTGACCACGGCCAGCACCGTTGCCGCCTGCTCGCCGCCCATCACCGAGATGCGGGCATTCGGCCACATCCACAGGAAGCGTGGCGAATAGGCGCGTCCGCACATACCGTAATTGCCGGCGCCGAAAGAGCCGCCGATGATCACGGTCATCTTCGGCACCTTGGCCGTTGCGACCGCCATGACCAGCTTGGCGCCGTCCTTGGCGATGCCGCCGGCCTCGTATTTCCGCCCGACCATGAAGCCGGTGATGTTCTGCAGGAAAATCAGCGGGATCTTGCGCTGGCAGCACAGCTCGATGAAATGCGCGCCCTTCAGCGCGCTTTCCGAAAACAGCACGCCATTGTTGGCGATGATGCCGACCGGCATGCCGCTGAGATGGGCAAAACCGGTGACCAGCGTGGTGCCATAATTCTGCTTGAACTCATCGAATTCGGAGCCGTCGACGGTGCGGGCGATTACCTCGCGTACGTCGTAGGGCTGGCGCAGATCCGTCGGCACGATGCCGTAGAGTTCATGTGGATCGTGAAGCGGCGGAATCGATTTCTGTAAGGCAAGGCTTACAGTCTTGTTCCGATTCAGGTTTTTGACGATACGCCGGCATATGGCCAGCGCATGCTCGTCGTCGAGC
The DNA here is from genome assembly GCF_040321535.1 of Mesorhizobium sp. M0340. Classification (NCBI taxonomy): domain Bacteria; kingdom Pseudomonadati; phylum Pseudomonadota; class Alphaproteobacteria; order Hyphomicrobiales; family Phyllobacteriaceae; genus Mesorhizobium; species Mesorhizobium sp. M0340. Next base: position 82,433 of record NZ_JAMYRR010000023.1, read on the forward strand.
GCATAGTGGTCGGCAACGCCGGAAAGCCTTGTGTGCACGTCGGCGCCACCGAGGTCCTCGGCGGTGACGTCCTCGCCGGTGGCCGCCTTCACCAGCGGCGGGCCGCCGAGAAAGATGGTTCCCTGGTTGCGCACCATGATTGTCTCGTCCGACATCGCAGGCACATAGGCGCCGCCGGCAGTGCACGACCCCATGACGCAGGCGATCTGCGGAATGCCGGCGGCCGACATGTTGGCCTGGTTATAGAAGATGCGGCCGAAATGATCGCGGTCGGGAAACACCTCGTCCTGATTGGGCAGATTGGCGCCGCCGCTGTCGACCAGATAGACGCAAGGCAGATTGTTCTGCAGCGCGATTTCCTGTGCACGCAGATGCTTCTTCACTGTCAGCGGATAATAGGTGCCGCCCTTCACCGTGGCGTCGTTGACGACGACCATCACTTCGGTGCCTTCGACGCGCCCGATGCCGGCGATGAGGCCGGCCGACGGGATGTCCTCGCCATACATCGACCATGCCGCGAACTGGCCGATTTCGAGGAAGGGCGAGCCGGTATCAAGCAATTGGGCGAGACGTTGCCGTGGCAGGAGCTTGCCGCGGGAGACGTGGCGCTCTCGCGCCTCTTCCGAGCCACCGCGCTCGATGACGGCGGCTTTTTCCGCAATATTGGCGACCAGCGCCCGCATGCGCTCGGCATTGGCGCGGAAGGTGTCGGAGGCGGGCGAGATCTGCGAGGTGAGGGGGGCCATGGCGCTACCGGATCAGCTCGATCTTGCAGCCGACATCGAGGTCGCTCCAATCGCGATCAGCGGTGACGGCAATGGCGTTCTCGCGAATTGCCAGCGCGAGGCAGGCCCGATCGCCCAACGACAGGCCGCGATGCCGCGTCAGTTGGCGAAGCTGCCCGGCGGCGATGCCCATCGCTTCGTCGAAAACGGCGATCGGCATGCCGAGACTGGCGAGGTCGTCCGCGGCCTGTTCCATGCTGCGTCCCTTGTCGATCAGCTTGGCAATGATTTCGGCTGCATTGACCGAACTGCATTGTGCATCCGGCGCGAACCCCAAAGCACTATCGGTGCCTTGCTCGTTGAGCAGGATTGCGAGTGCCGCCGAACTGTCCATGACGTAGGGCTTCATTTCGCCCGCTTTCCTGTCGTCCCTTCGGCGTGAAGCCGGTCGAGACGCTTGTCGCTTCGACGCTGCTCTTCCCGCCGCTCCTTCAGAAATTCGTCGACGACGCTTTCACCGGGCTGTTTCAGCGCCGACAATTCGGCCTGGACGCGTCGCAGATTCTGCAGCCACGATCTTACCCGCAGCTCGCCGTTTTCGACATGCAGGATCATCTCCTCGCCAGGCTTCACGCCCATCTCCTCGCGCATCGCAGCAGGGATGACGAAGCGCCCGCCCTCGCCAAGCTTGACACGCTCGCGTTTCGCCGGAACCCTAAGCGGCGTTTTGCGAGCGCTGGCATCGAGCTGTGCTTGCTGATCTTCGTCAAATCCGGACTTTCCCGTTCTGCCCGCCATGGTTCGTCTCGCTAGGATTGTGGCACATAGTCCGAAATATGCCACATCGCATGGCTTCTGGCAAAAGTTCAAAAGGATGCCATTAGGCGCTCTCCGCCATGATTTCCCGCCCGATCAGCCAACGGCGGATTTCGCTGGTGCCGGCGCCGATCTCGTAGAGCTTGGCGTCGCGCAGCAGCCGGCCGGTCGGGTAGTCGTTGATGTAGCCATTGCCGCCCAAAAGCTGGATGGCCTCGAGCGCCATCAGCGTCGCCTTTTCGGCGGCGAAGAGAATACAGGCGGCAGCATCCTTGCGGGCCGTCTCACCGCGATCGCAGGCGGCGGCCACGGCATAGACGTAGGCGCGCGCCGCGTTCATCGTCGCATACATGTCGGCGAGCTTGCCTTGCACGAGCTGGAATTCGCCGATTGGCTGGCCGAACTGCTTGCGCTCGTGCACGTAAGGTATCGCTACATCGAGGCACGCAGCCATCAGCCCGATCGGCCCGCCGGCCAGCACGGCGCGTTCGTAGTCGAGGCCCGACATCAGCACCTCGACACCGCGCCCTTCCTCGTGCAGCACATTGTCGAACGGCACTTCGACATTCTCAAACACCAGCTCGCCGGTGTTCGAGCCGCGCATGCCGAGCTTGTCGAGCTTTTGCGCCACGGAAAAACCGGCAAAGGCTTTTTCGACGATGAAGGCGGTGATGCCGCGCGAATTGAGTTCCGGATCGGTCTTGGCGTAGACGACCAGCGTCTCGGCATCCGGTCCGTTGGTGATCCACATTTTGGTGCCGTTGAGCACATAGCGGTCGTTGCGCTTTTCGGCGCGCAGGCGCAGCGACACCACATCGGAACCGGCACCCGATTCCGACATCGCCAGTGCGCCGACCTTTTCGCCGCTGCAGAGCGAAGGCAGATATTTTTCCTTCTGCGCCTGCGTCGCCCAGCGATTGATCTGGTTGACGCAGAGGTTGGAATGGGCGCCGTAGGAGAGGCCGACCGAGGCCGAGGCGCGCGAAATCTCCTCCATCGCCACAACATGAGCGAGATAGCCCATGCCGCTGCCGCCGAAATCAGGATCGGCGGTGATGCCGAGCAGGCCGAGCCCGCCGAGCTCCACCCACAAATGCGCCGGGAATTCGTTCGTGCGGTCGATCTCGGCGGCGATTGGCGCGATTTTCTCCTGGGCGAAGCGCCGCACCAGGTCGCGCAGCGCCTCGATGTCTTCGTCAAACCCGAAGTTGAGCGTATGCGTGTACATGCCGTTCCTCCCGGCGCACGACCCCGAAAATCGGGATCATGCGCGAAATCAAAGTGCTAGAGCGTCCTTTGCGCGCTCGAATGGACGCACAGTGCCGTGGCTCGTCCTCGCGCCATCGCTCTTTGCTCCGACAAGCCGCATTGTCATTGCTAGATATGTAGCGGTGACTTCGGCGATCGACAGCCGTTCGCCCGGCCGGAACCAGACGATGACGCCGGTCATCATCTGGATCAACGCCATGGCGGTGAGCCCGGTGTCTTCGATGCTGAACAGGCCCGCTTCGACGCCGTCGCGCAGGATGGTGCGCAGTTCCTTCTCGTAGGCCGTGCGCATGCGCAGGATCTGCGTGAGTTTTTCGTGTGACAGGCTGCGCAGCTCCATGTTCGAAACATGGGTGGAATGGCGGCGTTCGATATGGAAAGCGATGTGGTTTTCGACATAGGCGGCGAGCCGCGCTGCCGGATCGGCGCCGACAGGGCGTGTTGCGCGCCACGCCTCGATCAAGCCTTCCATATGCTCATGCATCAGCGTGAACAGAAGATCCTGCTTGGTCGGGAAGTAGCGGTAAAGCGCCGCTGCCTGGACGCCAACCTCGGCCGCCAGCTGGCGCATCGACATCGCCTCGTAGCCGAGACGCGCAATCAGGCTGACCGCCGCCTCGCGGACCGCAGCTTCGGTCTTTTCTCCGTGGGAGCCGGTCGTACGCGCCATGACGCAAAGCAATAAAACAAACGTTCAATTAATTCAAGGGCGGAGGCATGTGCGGCAGTAGCTTCAGGTTTGCTCTATCTGCACCCGGGAATTTTGTGCGATGGAAGCGAATGAGCAGGATCGTGCTTTGCTAGGCAACAATCCTGAATCCCGCGGACGTGTTGCGTGCCTCGAGGTCCTCGACATCGACCTTCGAAACTGCTGCCCCTGGCGGCCCTTGCCAAAGCCGTTCGATCATTGTCGAGACCGCCGCACCGGTCCCGGCAATCAAGGCTGTCACCGAGCCGTCAACTTCGTTGCGCACCCACCCGGCGAGGCCAAGCGCCGACGCCTCGCGCCGCGCCCAGACCCGGTAGCTGACGCCTTGCACCTTGCCATATATGCGTACCTGTACAGTGCGGTCGGTCATCGCGCTCTCCATCCTCTGAGTCGAGTCTGGTGCATCGCCGTGCAAATTCAACCACGCTGCCGCCAGTCAGCCACATAGGGCGAAGGCTCTTCAGTTCCCCCGTGCTGCCGCCAGTGCGCCGGGCAGTTCCTCGGCAAAAATGTCGAGCTCATGGTCGAGGCCGACGCTGACCCGGATGCAGCGATCGAGCACCGGCACCATCGGCTTGCGGATGAACACGTCGCGCGCCAACAGCGCCTGCAGCACCTTCAGCGCGAAAGCACCGTCGCGGCCGCAGTCGATGGTGACGAAATTGGTCGCCGAAGCCAGCGGCTTCAGCCCGTTCGCCTCGGCTATTCCGGCGATGCGCCGGCGGCCGGAGGCGACCCGCGCCACCACGCTTTCCAGCCAGGCCTGATCGGCAAGCGCCTCGACGCCGGCGATCTGCGCCATGCGGCTGACGCCGTAGTGGTTGCGGATCTTTTCGAAGTCGCGAATCACTTGGGCCTCGGCCACTGCATAGCCGCAGCGCATGCCGGCCAGCCCATAGGCCTTGGAGAAGGTGCGCATGCGGATGACGTTCGGCCGCGCGGTATCGATCGGCGGCAGCGCCGAGGCCGGTGCCAATTCGCCATAGGCCTCGTCGAGCACCAGCATTGTGGTTTCCGGCAACGCCTCGATGAAGCGGCCGAGTTCGGCGGCTTCCCACCAGCTGCCCATCGGATTGTCCGGATTGGACAGGTAGACAAGCGGCGCCTTTTCCCTGGCGACCGTCGCCAGCAGGCCGTCGAGGTTTTCCCGATCGTTCTCGTAGGGCACTGCGACCAATCGGCCGCCGACGCCGGCAACATGAAAGTTGAAGGTCGGATAGGCGCCGAGCGAGGTCACCACCGCGTCGCCGGGCGCCACATACATGCGCGCAACCAGGCTGAGCAGCCCGTCTATGCCTTCGCCGATGACGATGTTTTCGGCGCCGACGCCGAGATGCCGGGCTACGGCTACCTTCAAATCGTGATTATCGGGGTCGCAATACATCCACATGGCGCCGGCAATCTTGGCCATGCGGGCAACGACGCGCGGCGAGGGACCAAAGCTGCTCTCATTGGCGCCGATGCGGGCGCGGAAGGCGCGGCCGCGGTCGCGCTCCTGCGCCTCCGGACCGACAAACGGCACCGTGGAGGGAAGCGCGGCGATGAGCGGCGTGAGGGGAGGGCGCTGGCGCATGGCAAAGGCTCGTTCGAAAAGGGCCTTCTTGCTAGCGCGGCGCAGTTGGCCGCGCAAGCTCCCGCCTTGGCTGCAACCAGCATGCTGGATTCCCCCCGCTCTTTTTGCTAGCGAGATATTATGAACAATCGACTCCCGCCTGCTTGGTCAAAGCACATCAAGCCGGGACCCGCGCCGAAAGCGAAGGTGCCGATAGCGAAGCCTTTAGCGAGCCCGCAGAAAGGAAACGCCCAATCGCGTGCGCAGGCCGACGACGCGCTGCTGAAACAGGCATATGCCTTTCAGCAGGCTAAGCGGCTCGACGAGGCTCAGGACCTGTGCCTTCGGGTTCTGGCGCGCACGCCGAACCATCCGCTCGCCTTGTACATCTTGGGGACCTTATATCTTGGTTATGATGATGAGAGGGCCTTGCGATGTTTCGCACGGGCGGTCGGCGAGGAGCCTAAAAACCCTTACTACCACCTCAGCCTGGGCGAGGCCTATGCCAAGGTCAGCGAGTATTCGCCCGCAATCAGGCATATGCAGTATGCGTTGGAACTGCAGCCCGGCCTTATCGAAGCACTTTGTGCATTGGGGCGCACTTACACGGCGTTTGACAAACCCGACATGGCTTTACCGCTTTACGAGAAGGCGCTGAAAATCAACCGCGATCATCCCAAGGTGCGAGCCGGGCTGGCCAGCGCGCTCAGCGGCCTGGGGCGTATGGATGAAGCCGCCGTCTATCTGAAAGAAGCGATCGATCGGCGTATTGGGGTGCCGGCTGCCTACAACGACCTTGTACAGACACGAAAGTTCACCGAGGAGCCCGAGGAGCTCCAATCCATCCTTCGTGAACTCGGTAATCCGAAGCTTGGTTCGGAAGGCGCGCAGCAACTCCATCACGCCGCCGGCAAGGTGCTAAACGACCTCAAGCGCTATGATGAAGCATTCGACCATTTCAACAGGGCGAAACAGGCCTCCGGCTACAAATTCGATATCGACTTTTATCGTCGGTGGATCGATTCGATGATTGAAATCTTCACGCCGGACTTTTTGGCTGCCAGGGCCGGCTATGGAAATCCTTCCGAAGTGCCCGTGTTTGTGGTTGGCATGCCCCGCTCGGGGACGACGCTCACCGAGCAGATTTGCGCCAGCCATCCCGACGTCCATGGTGCAGGGGAGCTTAGCAAACTGAGGCGGGTCGCGAATGCGATCGGCCTCAAGACATCATCGGCTGGAGATTTGAACCAGGCAGTGATGTCGATCACGGAAGTCCTGTCCAGAACGCTGGCCGAAGAGCATCTGTCCTATTTGCGGGAGCGGGCGCCTGCCGCGCTTCGCGTCGTGGATAAGACGCCACACAATTTCGAACTGATCGGCCTTATCGGCCTTCTCTTCCCCAACGCACGCATCATTCATTGCCGTCGTGACGCCATCGACAATTGCGTCTCCTGCTTTGTCCTCAACTTCAGCGAGGCACACAGCTATAATACCGACTTGCGAACACTAGGCCTGTACTATCGCGAATATGACCGCCTGATGCGGCATTGGAACGAGATTTTTCCGGGCCTTATCTTCGAAAACCGCTACGAAGCGCTGGTTGAGGACCAGGAAGCGCAGTCACGCCGCCTCATAGATTACCTCGGGCTGCCGTGGGATGACGCCTGCTTGCGCTTTTTCGAGAGGGATGGTTCGGTCAACACGCCCAGTCGCTGGCAGGTTCGTCAACCGATTTATAAATCGTCGGTCAAGCGCTGGAAGAATTATGAAAACGAAATTCAGCCGCTGATACAGTCGTTGGGGGATCTTGCAGAGATTTGACTTGAGGATGGCGGTCCGCAGTGCGTGGGCGCGCAAGCGCATAGGCTTAGCCGATCTTCAGCCTGCCGGACATCTCCCCCACGAGGGGGAGATTGGTGTCATTGCGGCTTTCGCCAGTCTCCGACGTTGATGAACAGGCGCTGTCAGCGGAGCTGCCGATCTCTCTCCTTGTGGGGGAGATGCCACCATTTTGGCAAAGAGGGGCAGGACAGAGGGGGGCGCGAAGGATCGCTGCTGCTTTCATTCTGCGCAGCCGATCGGCTTCCAACCTGTCAAAAATCACAGACCGAGATCCAGCACAGAACGACCATGGCCAGCATTGGCGGCGCCATGCATCACTCAGCTTGGCACCCCACCCCCATACGAAAAAACCCGGCGGTTGCCCGCCGGGTTCAATATTGGTCAGGTCGAACTTATTAGAACGAGCGCTGGAAGCGGAGGAGGCCGCCAATGCTGTCCTTCTTGTCCGCACTGGTCCAGTTGACGTTGGTGTAGCTGGCCGGATCGTTAAACCGCCCGTAGTGGTCCCAGTCAACTTCGGCGGTGATCGTCAGGCCCGGAACGATGTCGTAGGCGATGTTCGCCGCGACAGCATAGTTCTTGTCGTCATCAGCCGAAGCCTGCACGTTGAACGAGGTCTTCTCGTTGATCTTGTAGGTGCCGCCACCCCAAACCGCCCAGTTGCCGCCCCACTGCTTGTAGAAGCCGCGGCCGAAGGCGTCGATGGCGTTACCTGGGTCATTGAGATTGTCGTCGGTGCCGTAGCCGGCCATGATGAACAGCGAAAGCGCGTCGGTCGCGTTCACGTCGAGGCGAACCTTACCGGCAACTTCTTCGTAGTTGCTGTCGTAGGCGATGACGCCGGTGATCGCACCCCAGCCCTGCGTCCACTTCAGGCCGCCGACGACATGCGGAACGTAGCTGTCGATGGTCCCAACGCGGCCCGCGCCCTGCTCGAGCGAAGCCACGGCCGAGAAGCCGTTGCCGAAATCGAAGTAGTACTGGACGACATTAGTGTCGAAATCGCCGTAAGGAACCAGCGTATCCTGGATGACGTTGCCGGCGTAGCCGATAAACGTGTTGAAGGCCGATTCGTCCTTACCGACGCGCAGACCACCGAGCTGGATCCAGGCGAAGTTCAGCGAGACGCCCTTGTTTTCGGCGTCATTGTTGACAATGACCGTCTCACCTGGCAGCGGGGGCAGCGGACCCGGGCCGTCCGGATCGGGACCGGGGACGTATGTGCTGCTGACGTGTCGGTTCCGGTTGCCGAAGTTGAACCGGGTCTCGGTGTAGGTCTTCAAGGTGCCGAGCTCGGTTTCCTGGCCGGTCCAGGTCTTCAGGTTGAAGCGGGCGTTCTTGGAGTAGGTGTCCTGGATATCGCCATCTTCGTGATCGAAATTCTCAGCACCGTCGAACGAGCCGACGTCGCCGATGCCGATGTCGTAGCGGACATAGCCGCCGATGCGCAGGCAGGTTTCGGTGCCGGGGATGTAGAAGTAGCCAGCGCCGTAGACGTCGCAGATCTTGACGTATTCTGCGGGTTCCGGCTCGGCGACGACGACGGCGTCGGCGGCGCGAGCACCGGATACTGCGATCAGCGCCGCAGCGGAGCCGAGAAGCAGGCTCTTGATGTTCATTTTCTGACCTCCAGTCAAAAGTTAAAAAACGGGTCTGGGTATTCTTTGCTGAAGGACAGCGTTCCCTGCCCCATCCCCACTACCGAAAAAGATGCGCACCGCGCCGCTCCTTCAAACCCGACATTACCCATGAGGCGGCGTCGTTCAACCACGATCGTACCGGCAAAAGGTTTGTGGTGGCGCTATCGCCGAGCGTTGTTGCACAAATGACACGATTTGGCCTCACTCCGAAAGCTCCCATTAACTATCAGGCCCATGCAACCCCGCATTCCAGCCAATTCCGGCAATGGCCCGCCCAAACTGTGACCATGGACCGACTCAACAGCCAGGGAATTGCCGCAGAATCGCCTCAAGCCACAGGTGGCACTTCGGCGGAGGCCCGATTTTTCGACGATAGTGACACCAGCTTGTTGATTGTGGCGGCGCTTTTCTTTATCCACCGGCGCAACGGAGAGGTGGCCGAGTGGTCGAAGGCGCTCCCCTGCTAAGGGAGTAGAGGTCAAAAGCTTCTCGTGGGTTCGAATCCCATCCTCTCCGCCATCGCTCAACGGTACGACCCGGAGACATGGGTAACAGAATGTACCTAAGACATGGGTGACAACCTCGTGCCGAACGGGTTGTCGATGGTCTGCAAGGTTCTCTGTTCCAGGTCGATATATCCCAGATCATAGTGCATGAAGCTTACGAGCCAAATGCCGTCGTCGACCT
>NZ_JAMYRR010000024.1:0-82020 GCF_040321535.1 Mesorhizobium sp. M0340
CCCGCCCCAACCGGCGGTTTCCCTTTACAACGCCTCCGCCGGGGTCGGGGGCGCGGCCGCCGCGTTTTCGGGCGCGGCGACGGCGGGCCGTAAAGTCCTGTTCATCCGAACCGTGCCGGCAGTGCTGGCGCTGATTGCGCAGGCGTTGGGCTAGCGCATGATTCCCTGAACCGAAAGCTGGACAAGGATCATGCGCAAAAATCAATTGCCACAGCGCCGGGCGCTGCGGCCGGTTTCAGCCGCCTGGATAGGTTGGGCCATAGCCGTTCGGATAGTATCCGCCATCGGCGCCGTTGCCGATGAGGAAGGCACTGCCGGTATCAGCGCGCAGCTTTTGGCTGACATCGTCGAGCTGCGCCAGCAACTGCTGATCTTGCGTGCTCGGCATCGTTCCCTCGCGTGCGGCCCTCTCGGCGGCCCGGTCGAGTTGAGCGACCTGCGTGCGCAAGTCACGCGCCTCGCCCGGCTCGAGCTTGTTCGCCTGGATGGCGCCCTGGATACCTGTCTCCACGCTCTGGATCTGATTGATCAAGGCCGTCTCGCGTGGGCCGGCGTAAGCGCCGGCAAACGGAACGAGGAGAAGTGTGGCGAGCGCAGCGGTCCTAAAATTCCTGGGGGCGAAGAAGCGCATGGTTGCGTCTCCTTTACTGCGGAAGGCGGTGGTTGGGAAGGGGCCCTGCCTTCCGGCCGCGGGCCGTCAGGTTCCGTCGCGTCGCGATGAGCGGTTCCACCGCCGGCGGTTCTCGTCCCATGACCAAGGCTAAAAGGCCACGGCGGCAAAATGTAATTAAAAAAGGTAATTTTTTCAGCTCTTGCCGCTGCCGCACCAGTGCACTAAATGCCGCCGACTTGAGCCGGCTCGCCCTGGCGCATGATATAAGCCAAAGGCTTGCAGATCACCGCTCGGTCAGCTTCAGCTCGATACGGCGGTTTTTGTTGCGCGCCTCTTCGGTATCGGCGGGGTCGAGCGGCTGGAATTCGCCGAAGCCGGCCGCGACCAGCCGGTTGGCCGGCACGCCGTTCTCGATCAGGAACTTGACCACCGAGGTCGAGCGCGCCGTCGACAATTCCCAATTGTCGCGGTAGCGGCCGGTGCCGGAGAGCGGCTTGTTGTCGGTGTGGCCATCGACGCGCAGCACCCAGTTGATCTCCGGCGGGATTTCCTTTTGCAATTCGATGATGGCATCGGCAAGCTTCTTCATCTCGACCTTGCCGGCATCGTTGATCACTTCGGAGCCGGTCGGGAAAAGCACTTCCGACTGGAAGACGAAGCGGTCGCCGACGATACGGATGTTCTCGCGGTCGGCGAGAATTTCACGCAAGCGGCCGAAGAAATCGGACCGGTAGCGGTTCAGCTCCTGCACGCGTTGCGCCAGTGCGACGTTGAGGCGGCGGCCGAGATCGGCGATCTTGGTGTTGGATTCGCGGTCGCGCGTTTCGGACACGTCGAGCGCTTGTTCGAGCGCTGCGATCTGCTTGCGCAGCGCCGAAATCTGCTGGTTGAGGATCTCGACCTGGCTCAGCGCCTGCTGGCTGATCTGGCGCTGGCTGTCGAGCTCGCCGGAAAGGGCCGTTGCGCGCTGGTTGGCGGCATCGCCGGCACCGGCGCCTTGCGCCAGCAATTGCTCGAGCCGGCTTTTTTCGGCCTCCGATGCGGATAGCGATGCCTGCAAATTGGCAAGGGTGTCTTCCTTGTCCTGTGTCGTCGAGCGCTCCAGCGCCAGAAGCTGGGTCAACTCATTGATCTGCGAGTTGAGGCGGTTGAGCACCGTGTCCTTGCCGGAGATCTCGCGGCCGAGCAGGAATTGCGCCAAAACGAAAACCGTGAGCAGGAACATGATCGCCAACAGCAGCGTCGACAGCGCATCGACGAAGCCCGGCCAGTAATCGATGCGGCGGTCGGAGCGCCGGCCTCGCGCCAACGCCACGTCAATGCACTCCGGGCTTCTTCAAGGCGTCGGCGATCTTCTCCAGGGTGTTGCGCATCGCCTTCTGCTCGTCGGACTGGGCCTCGACCCAGTCGCGCATGATCTGCTGTTCCGAGCGCATGTTCTTGACCAGGCCGGAAATGCCGTCGGCGAGATTGGCCATGGCAGTGGCCACGCGCGGATTGGAGCCGCCGCCATTTTCCTGCAGAGTGCGCAGTTTTTCCGACAACAGCCGGATTTCCTCGGAGGGTTCGGTCCTCGCCGCGTCGGCAACGACGATGTCGGAGGACAGGTCGGTGACCGAGGACAGCCAGTTTTCGAGTTCGGTATAGAAGCGCGTCTGGGCGCGGCCGGCCTGCAGGTCGAGGAAGCCGAGCACCAGCGAGCCGGAGAGGCCAAACAGCGAGGACGAGAAGGCGGTGCCCATGCCGGCCAACGGCGCGGAAAGCCCCTGCTTCAGGGATTCGAGCACGGCGGCGGCATCGCCGGTGCCGGGATCGAGCGACTCGATGGTTTCGCGGATCGAGCCGATCGTGTTGAGCAGGCCCCAGAAGGTGCCGAGCAGGCCGAGGAACACCAGCAGTCCGACAAGGTAGCGCGACGTGTCGCGGCTTTCGTCGAGGCGGGTGGCGATCGAATCCAGCATGGTGCGCATCGAACTGGTCGAGAAGGCAATCGTCGAGGAGCGGCCGATCATCGCCTTCATCGGCGCCAGCAGCACCGGCTCGGTTGTCTCGGAACCGGCGCGGAACGAGTTGACCCAGCGCACCTCGCGGAACAGCCGGCCGACCTGGACGAAGGCCAGCAGGATGCCGACCGCAAGCACGCCGATGATCAGGCCGTTGAGACCGGGATTGGTGACGAAGGCGGTCGAGATCTGGCGCGTCAGGATGGCGGCGATAAAGGCCACGATGAACAGAAAGATCACCATGGTCAGCAGAAACACCTGCGGGCTCGACAATTTGTGCGGATCGTAGATCAGAACGTCGGAGCGCCTGCCCATGCCGAAGGATCTGAGAAGAGTCATCCGTGCCCCGTTTCCGATGCCGTCGCCGCCGATCAATTTGTGTTTGCGACTCTAAACGGAATTGTGACGAAATTGAATGGCGCTTGGCAATATTGCCACTGTCCGCGACCGGAGGTCAAAGCCGGTTGATGACCAGGCAGTCGACCATGGCGGCCAGATGCAGGCCGGCGCCGGTGACGACAAAGCCATGCCACAGCGCATTGTGGAAGCGCAGGCCCTTCCAGGCGAAGAAGATCACGCCGCAGGAGTAGACGATGCCGCCGGCAACGATGAGCGCGATCGATGTCGCCGGCAGTGTCCGCACGAGCGGCTCCACCAGAACGAGACCGCTCCAGCCGATGGCTAGATAGAAGACGATCGCCAGCCGGTCGAAACGGCCGGGAAGAAAGACCTTGATGGCGATGCCGACCGCTGCGGCGGTCCAGACCAGGACGATCATCGAAACGGCCAGCGGCGAGCCGCCGAGCTGGGCCAGGAAAGGCGTGTAGGTGGCAGCGATCAGCAGGTAGATCGCGGCATGGTCGAAGCGCCGCAATATCCATTTTGCCGGCGACGACACCGGCCAGACATTGTAGGCCAGCGAAATTGACAGCACGGTGAGCAGCGAGACCACATAGAATGCGGCGGCGACATATTCGCCGGGGCCGGTTCGATCGGCGGCCAGTGCCAGCAGCGTCGAGCCGGCAGCGATCGCCAGCACGATGCCCACGGCGTGGACAATGCCGTCGGCGATGATCTCGGCGCGCGAGTAATGCCAGCGCCCCATGAAGGGAATGTCGAGCTGGGAGAATTCGCTCTCGGATTTGGGCCGGCTGTTCGTCATCGATGATCCTGCGTCGCCTTATCTGGGCGGCCGCGGGCGAGTATTTCAAGCTTTGGTTGCGGTTTTGCGACTGCGGCGCTTCAGCGCGGCGCGCCTCTATCAGCTGGCTGAGAGTGGCCTTTTTATGGTCTTCAACAACGCGCGCTGGATGAGTTCGTTGCCGGCAACCAGCGAACCGGCGTTCAGCGCGTCCTGTCCCCCGGCGAAATCGGAGACGAAACCGCCCGCCTCGCGGATCAGCAAGATGCCGGCGGCGACATCCCAGGCCGACAGGCCGGTTTCCCAGAACCCGTCCATGCGGCCGGCGGCGACGTAGGCGAGATCGAGCGAGGCGGAGCCGAGACGGCGGACGCCAGAAACCTCGGCCATGACATTGCGCAACTCGATGAGGAAATTGCCGTGCTGGCCACGCCCGAGATGCGGCATGCCGCAGCCGATCACCGCATCGACCAGCTTGGTACGGCCGGCGACGCGCAGCCGGCGGTCGTTCATGAAAGCGCCGCCGCCGCGCTCGGCGGTATAGAGCTCATCCATCGCCGGATTGTAGACGACGCCGGCGACGATCTGGCCCTGGCGCTCCAGCGCGATCGAAACGGCAAAGAGCGGAATGCCGTGCAGGAAATTGGTGGTGCCGTCGAGCGGGTCGACGATCCAGCGGTGCTGGCCGTCGTCGCCCTCGATCACGCCGCGTTCCTCCATCAGGAAGGCGTAGCCGGGCCGCGCCTTCGACAGTTCGGCAAAGACGATGTCTTCGGCCTTGCGGTCGGCCTGGCTGACATAGTCGCCTGGCCCCTTCATCGAGACCTGCAGGTTCTGCACTTCGCCGAAGTCACGCGACAGGGAGCGGCCGGCCTTCATTGCGGCCTGGACCATGACATTGAGGATCGCGGAACGCGGCATTGTGTTTCTTCCTGCTGCCCGCGCTTTAGTCGGCGCGGCGCACGTAAGTGATTTCGTTGGTATCGACGATGATGCGCTCGCCCGAGCCGATGAACGGCGGCACCAGCACGCGGATGCCGTTTTCGAGTATCGCCGGCTTGTAGGACGAGGCTGCCGTCTGGCCCTTCACCACCGGGTCGGCCTCGGAGATGGTCAAGGTGACATAGTCGGGCAGCGAAATGCCGATCGGCCTTTCGTCATAGAGCTGGACCGTCACCATCATGCCGTCCTGCAGGAAGGCGGCGCGATCGCCGACGAACTCCTTTTGCAGTTCGAGCTGCTCATAGCTTTCGGTGTCCATGAACACCAGCGCGTCGCCCTGCTCGTAGAGGAAAGAAAAATCCTTCAGATCGAGCCGGATCTGCTCGACCGTTTCGGCCGAACGGAAGCGCTCGTTGAGCTTGGTGCCGTTGATCAGGTTCTTGAGCTCGACCTGGTTGTAGGCGCCGCCCTTGCCGGGCTTGACGGTGTTGGTCCTGACCGCCACCCAAAGGCCGCCATCGTGCTCGATGACGTTGCCGGGACGGATTTCGTTGCCATTGATCTTGGCCATGGTGAGGTGATCCGGAAATGAGATGATCGCCGCAAACGGCAATTTGGCGCCTCCAAGACCACAAATCGCCAGCAGAGGCAAGGAGCGCCTTTCAGGTGAAGCGGGAACGAAGCTGGCCCGGCAGCGCGGCGCGGCAGCCTCAGTCCGTCCCGACGGTTGCGGTGACCGCCCCGGTCACCGCGTCGGCAACCTTTCTCAAAAGATGCAGGTGCGGCGAACGCAGCACGACAATTCGCAGCGACAGCTCGAGGCCGGGAGCGTCGACCAGGGCAATACCCTGCGGCAGCTTTTCCCGCAGCAGCCGCTTGGGCAGCAGGCCAAGGCCTTGGCCTCGACGAACCCAGTCGATCTGCAGCGCGCTGTCCTGAATCTCGGCGCCGACGATCAACCTGTGGCCGCCCTCGGCAAGGGCAGCCGCCAGCCGCCGGCGCGCGTCGCAAGGTTCAGGGCTGAGGACCCAGGGCATGGTCTTGACGTCAACTTGCCGGCCGGTGTTTTCGGCAGCGATGATGCCGAGGGGCTCGGTTCCGACAACACCGTCGCCGGCTTTGGAATTGCTGCCGTCCAGGATGAAGGCGAGGTCGAGCTGTCCGCGCTTGTGCTGGTCGGCCAGCTCAAGACTCCAGCCGCTCTTCAGACGCAGCGAGACCTTCGGAAACCGCGCCACGGCATCAGCAATAGCGGCGGCCACAGCTTTGTCGCAAAGTCCATGCGCGAGGCCGAGCCGCAGCAGGCCCTCCGGTTCGTCGCCCTTGGCGAATGATCTCAGCGCGTCGACCGCAGCGAGAATGTGCTTGCCGCGTGCCAGCACTTCTACGCCGGCCGGGGTCAGTCGTGACGGTTTCAGCCGGCGGTCGAGCAATTCCGTGCCGAGCATTTCCTCCAGCCGCTGGATCTGACGGGTGACGGCCGGCTGCGTCAATGGCAGGCGTCGAGCCACCTTCTGAATCGAACCCTCCTCGGCAAAGAGGGCCAGTGTTTTCAGTTCTTCAAGCACGATACACCCGAACATGTCATAGAAGCATAATTATTCTGAACATTATGAATTTGAAATCGGATGGATGGCAAGCGATTTTCCTCCGGCAGGACCCAGCTGGAAAGGAACGACGATGAAAGCGATCGAATTGCGGAGCCCGGGCGGCCTGGAGAACCTCAAAATGGTCGAGCGGCCGATGCCTGAACCAGGGCGCCAGGAGATGATTGTGAAGGTCAAGGCCACGGCGCTGAACTACCGCGATGCCGAGATCGTCCGCGGCAGCTATCACACGAAGTTTGCATTGCCGCTGGTGCCGCTGTCGGACGGCGTCGGCGAAGTCGTTGCCATCGGCGCCGAGGTCAGCCGGTTCAAGATCGGCGACCGGGTCTGCGGCACGTTCTGGCAACGCTGGGTCGGGGGCAGTTTCGCGATGGCTGAGCCCTCCTATCAACGCGGCGGCCCAATCGACGGGCTGCTCAGCGAATTTGCCCGGCTCGACGAACAGGCGGCGGTGCTGGCGCCGGCCAATCTGAGCGACCTCGAAGCAGCGACGCTGCCATGCGCCGGCGTGACGGCATGGCACGCGCTGTTTACGGAGGGCAGCGTCAAACCCGGCGACACCGTGCTTTGCCTCGGCACCGGCGGCGTTTCGCTGTTTGCGGTGCAGTTCGCCGCCGCTGCCGGGGCGCGCGTCATCGTGACGTCGAGCAGCGACGAGAAGCTTGCGCGGGCAAAGCAACTTGGCGCGCAGGATGGCGTGAACTATCGCAGCGTCCCCGACTGGGCATCGGCCGTGCTGGGATTGACGGATGGCCGCGGCGCCGACCATATCATCGAGGTTGGCGGACCGCAGAGTTTTGCACAATCCCTGAGGGCAGCGGCGCGCGGCGCCCAGATCAACGTCATCGGCTATCTCGGTGGCAGTGACGGCGCCATCAACCCGCTCGACATCTTCCGCCGGCAGGTCCGGGCGCGAGGCATACCGGTGGGCTCACGCGAATCCTTCGAGGCGATGAACCGCGCCATTGTCGTCAACCGGTTGAGACCGGTGATCGACCGGGTTATGCCGTGGAACCAGGCCGCCGAAGCCTTTCGGTACCTTGAACACGGCTCGCCCTTCGGCAAGGTCGTGCTCGATCATACGCAGTGAGCCCGCCTGACGAGCCCGGGTGCGATGAGTCGCGAGATCGCGATCAGGGCAGGCGGTTGGCCCGTTGCAGCGCCTGCTGTGTCTGCTCGTCGGTCAGGCCCTGCAGGAAATCGTCCATTTCTTGGTCGATGAGCCCGGCGCGGCGGGCGACAACATACCAGGCGCCGGCTAGGATCAGATCCGGATCGGTGCCGATGCCGTTCATGTAGAGCTTGGCGAGACGGTTCTGGGCAGCGACATTGCCGCCTTCTGCGGCCTGCTTCATCCAGTTGAAGCCGGATTTCAGGTCGCGTGCGCCGCCGCGCCCCTCGATCATCCAGGTGGCGAGATCGATCTGTGCGGTGTCGTAGTTCTGCCGCGCGGCCTGTGCCAGCAGGCCGCGGGCGCGGACATCGTCGCGCGGCTTGCCACCGGCGCCGTTGGCGTAGACCTGTGCCATCGCATATTGTGCGTCGGCAAGCCCGGTCGCGGCAGCGCGCTCGTAATAGGATACGGCTTTGGCAATACCGGCATCGCCGGGCTCCTGCTCGACCATCAGCTGCGCAAAATTGAACTGCGCCAGGCGATTGCCGGCCTCGGCGGCGGCCTGCATCAGCGCATAGGCTTCCTTTTCGTCCTTTTTGACGTAGCGGCCGTCGAGCAGCATCAGCGCATACTGGAATTGCGATTCCGGCACGCCCTGCTCGGCGGCAAGCGCATACCACTTCGCCGCCCCAGCCGCGTCGACCGGCACGCCGAGGCCGCGCGACAGTATCTCGGCCACCAGCGTCTGTGCCGCCGGATCGCCGTTTTGAGCACGGGAAAGCGCAAGATTGTAGGCCGTCTTGTAGAGCCCGCGCTGAAAGGCGCCGTAGGCGGCGTCGGACGGCTTTGCGCCGAAGCGGTCGGGGTTGATGGTATCGGCCGACGGCAACGGGGCGGTGGTGGCGGGCTGCGGCAATTGTGCGGCGATCGGCTTATCGGCAGGTTCGCTGGAATCCGGCCTGGGCTGCGGTAGCGGAACGGGTTCCGCCGCTATCGCCTGCGTCACGGCCGTTGCAAGAAAGGCGCTGAAAAGGATTTTCCGCGAGAACACGTCAGTCCTCGAAGCGCGGCGCGGTTTCGTCGAGCAGCGCGTTGGCGGCGGCAACCGCCGTCTTCGGATCGGCGCCGTCGGCGAAGACGGCGCTGGACAGCGCAACGAATTCGGCACCGGTGGCGGCGACCGCTTCCACCGAGGCAAGATCGGATCCGGCCATGACGATGCAAGGGATCTGGATCACGTCCGCCCACCATTGCCCCAGCGACAGGTTGCGCGGGTGCGGCTCTGGCTTGTTGTCGTAACCGAAGCGGCCGAAGAAGATGTAATCAGGCCTGAGCTCGCCGAGTTCCAGCGCATCGTCGCGGGTCTTGGCGCCGCCGGTGCCGACCATCATCCTGGCCTGGAAATGTTCGATCGTTTCGGCGAGCTCGTCCTTGCCGACCTCGACATGAATGCCGTCGGCCTGGACGCGGCCGGCGATGCGGGTGTCGCCGGCAATGATGACGGCAATGCCGGCCGCTTGCGCCACCGGCACGATCTGCTCGGCAAAGGCCTGGAAGGCGGCCTCGTCCATACCGTTTTCCGGCAGGATAAGCGAGGCGACGTCACCGCCGTCGAAGGCCGCGGCGATGCGCTCGGCCGGCACGTTCGGCGGCGCGATCAGCACGATACGGCAGCGGTTGGGCGGCGTTGCGTCATTCATTGGTGTTCGGTCCCGGTTATCGCCTATGCCGGGCGAAGATGGTTGCATTGCGGCATAGAGCAAAGTGCGGGAGTTGAACAGGCGGCAGGGCGTCGCTTGCGGGCTCTAAGCGGGCACTTTCGATTTCCACAGCGACCAGCCGAGATTCATGCCGGCGGCGGCGACCAGGATGGCGGCGGCGCCGACGATCTGCGCCGGCTGCAGACGATGACCGAAAGCGACCACGTCGACGAGGATGGCGACGACGGGATAGATGAAGGACAGCGATCCCTGCAGATGCGTCGGCAGCTTCTGGATGGCGCCGTACATGAGGATGTACATCAGGCCGGTATGGACGATGCCGAGCGTCGCCAGCATGCCCCAGCTCCGCGCGTCGGCGGGAATGTGGGTGAGATTGGCGAAGGGTGCCAGCATGACAACGCCGACACAGACCTGGATCAAGGCGATCAGGTGCGGCGGCGTGCCTTTGAGTTTCTTGGTGATGATAGCCGCAACGGCCCAGAAGAAAGCCGCGGCCAGCGCCATCGCAATGCCGGTAAAGTAATCGGTACCATGATCGCCTGCATCGGGCGCGGCCTGCACGATCAGCAGCATGCCGGCGAAGGCAATGCCGAGCCAGGTCAGCTTGGCCATCGTCAGCCGTTCAGAGAAGAAGAGCGCGCCAAAACCCACCAGCATGAAGGGCTGCGTGTTGTAGACAGCCGTGGCGATCGAGATCGAGGCACGCGAAAACGCGCTGAACAGCAGCAGCCAGTTGATAACGATGGCAGCACCGCCGAGAGCCGCGATCGCGACAATGCGAAGCGACAGCCTGCCGCGCAGCAGTCCCAGCGCCGCGCAGATGATCAGCAGCGTTACCGCCCCGAAAGCACAGCGCCAGAACACCACGTCCATGATGGGCTGGCCGGAAAGGACGACGAACCAGCCGATCGTGCCGAGGATCGCCATCGCCGCCGTCATCTCGATCGTGCCGCGTACCGTGTTGTCCATGGATGCTCCCGAAACTTTGTTTGAGATTTCATAATCCCACAGCGAATCTGGTCTTTCCATGACTTGTAGCCGGTGATATGCAGGAAGAACCTCATTAAATTAGGTAAAAATGGGATTTTTCCTGGAATTGCAAAATGCTGGACGATCTCGACAGAAAGCTCCTCGATATCCTGGTCAAGGATTCACGGACCTCGCTGAAGGAACTGGCGCTGCAGGTCGGGTTGTCGTCGCCAAGCGTTTCGGAGCGGCTTCGGCGGCTTGAGGATCGCGGCGTTATCCGCGCGTTCACCATCGACGTCGATCCGCAGGCGCTCGGCTACGCCTTGCAGGCGATCGTTCGCATCCGGCCATTGCCGGGCAAGCTGCACATCGTCCAGAAGCTGATCGAGGAAATCCCGGAATTCGGCGAATGCGACAAGGTGACGGGCGATGACTGCTTCGTTGCCCGGCTGTTCGTCCGCTCGATCGGCGAGCTCGACGGGATTCTCGACCGCATCGCCGACAAGGCCGAAACCAGCACCGCCATCATCAAGGCGCAGCCGATCCGGAGACGCCCGCCGCCGCTCGACATGCCAAACATGTGACGGGTTTCGGTGCCGTGGTCCACATATTTGCGGTCGCGGTCCGATCATTTCTGGTCTATTCAGAGGTCACTTTCCCTCCAGCCTCCTTTCCCTCATGTCAGGCCTGCTCGTCGATCCCTGGTTCTATGCCGCGGCCATTCCGGCCGTCATCCTCGTCGGCCTGTCGAAAGGCGGCTTCGGCGGCGCCGTCGGTTTTGTCGGCGTGCCGTTAATGGCGCTGACCATGCCGCCGGTTCAGGCTGCCGCAATCCTTCTGCCAATTCTGTGCCTGATGGACATTGTCTCGGTGTGGACATGGTGGGGCATCTTCGACCGCAAGATGCTGGCCGACATGATGCCGGGCGCCGTGATCGGCATCGCCCTCGGCTGGCTGACGGCGGCACTTGTAACCGAAGAGATGGTGCGGCTGATCGTCGGCGCGGTTGCCTTTATCTTCGTGCTGCGCTGGCTCTATTTGCAACTCCGCCACGGTGCCGGCCACGCAGCGGAGCCCAACCGCGTCGCCGCCGGCTTCTGGGGTACCGTTGCCGGGTTCACCAGCTTCGTCGCCCATGTCGGCGGCCCGCCTTTTCAGGTCTATGCGCTGCCGATCAGGCTCGATCCGAAGGTGCTGTCGGGCACCGCGGCGATCTTCTTCGCCGTCACCAATGCGCTGAAGCTCATCCCCTATTTCGCGCTCGGCCAGTTCGACACCACCAATTTGACCGCGTCGGCGGTGCTGATGCCGCTGGCGCCGCTGTCGACAATCGCCGGCGCCTGGCTGGTGCGGCGGATGCAGCCGGAACTGTTCTATCCCTTTACCTATGCGACCGTAGCGGTCGTCGCGGTCAAGCTTCTGTGGGACGGCATCGCCGGCCTTCTGTAAGACGGCGGCCCCAGTCGGCCGCCGCCGGATTCCTTAAACCTCAGGCGGCACTCGGCAGCAGCGGCCGCGTCCTGCCAAGCGCCAGGGCAACGCCAGTTGCCAGCACGAACGCCATGCAGCCCAAAATGGTGATGTCGTGCAGCGTCGGCTTCAGCACCATGTCTGCGATGATCACCAGCATCACCGAATAGTCGAAGCGCGCGGCATTGAGGACGCGCTGGCCCTGGGCAAGCACTGCCGGCGTCACGCCATCCTTGGCGATCATGCCTGCCATGCGGTCGGCAGTCGGCTTGAAGACGAACATGCCGATGCAGAAGGTCGTCGCATAACCGGCAAGGCCGATCAGCACCCACAGATCGGAAAAGCCGACCCAGAAGCCGCACATGATGAGGCCGAAGAGCAATGTCAGCATCGACATCGGCGCGAAGAACCGGTTGCCGAGCTCGCCGGTGGCGCGCATCGCCTGCAGCATGCCTTCGACGTTTCCGGCACGGTCGGCGCGTACCGCAAGCAGCATCAGCGTGAAGCCGCCGCCGACCCAGAGGATCGCCGAGACGATGTGCAGAAATTTAACGACCGAGTACCAGTCCATTGTTCGCTCCTTGAGAGATTTTCATGATTGCCGGAGCGCAAGGTTTGCTCCGCCTCGTTGCGAGGAGCGCGGCGTTTAGCGCGTCGCCTGTTTCGGAACGATGTCGCGCGCAGTGCCGCTTTGTTTCGGTATGTCGGCCACGATCTGGAGGAACCATGGCGCAAGCGCGTCGCCCCCGCTTCCAGCCAGTGGTGTGAACGCCGCTCTGGCCGGTCAGCTGTGCTGTTACGGCACAGATGCCGGGCCCTTGATCGAAAAATATGCGCTGCGTTAAGGCTTCGTTAAGCTTTACAGGCGTTTACTATGTCCATCCAGTGATCTGGATTCTTACCGAGTGGTTGGAGCCACTTTGTTTGACGCCTCCCTGTTAAACTCCTGAGAGCCGCCTTATCCGCGGCTCTTTTTTTGTTCGCAGGCATGGACGTCTAGCGGCTAAATGCGGCCGTTAACCGTTTGTTAAACATGTGCTTGCCTTCGCCGGCAGCGAAGCGCATTTTCAAGCTTCAGTCGTTTAGGCTGCCGGATGTGGCAGACCAAGAGCCGAATCGGCCGGCTTTGAGGCAAGTGCAGGGGCGTAGCAATGAACGAGCCTTCGAAGGCTGGCGCGAAAACCATCAAACTGGCGGAGCGCCGGGTTTTCTCCCAATCCTTCAAGCCGCTCTATCAGGAAGGCATGGGCCTGGTCGAGCAGGCGGCCGAGTATCTCGACGGCAAGGGCCGCGCCGAGGCCAAGAAGCTGTCAAGGCCGGCGGCGACGCTTTATGCGGCCGAATCGATGCGGCTGACCACCAGGCTGATGCAGGTCGCCTCGTGGCTGCTTTTGCAGCGGGCGGCGAATTCCGGCGAGATGACCCGCGATCAGGTGGCCTCAGAAAAATCCAAGGTGCGTCTCGACACCGCCTCGGCGCATGAGGAGGCGCCCGGCTGGGCCGAACTGCCGAACGATTTCACCGACCTCGTCAACCGCTCGCTGCGCCTGCAGGCGCTGGTGCGCCGCATGGACGAGGAGATCTATGGCAGCCTCGCCGAGGTGCCGCCGTCGAGCCGTCGCGTCAATCCGGTGTCCGACCAGATCACGCTGCTCAACACGGCTTTCGCCCGCGGCTGAGAGACCGTTTGATAA
This sequence comes from Mesorhizobium sp. M0340, assembly GCF_040321535.1. NCBI lineage: Bacteria > Pseudomonadati > Pseudomonadota > Alphaproteobacteria > Hyphomicrobiales > Phyllobacteriaceae > Mesorhizobium > Mesorhizobium sp. M0340. Next base: position 13,275 of record NZ_JAMYRR010000024.1, read on the forward strand.
TTCTACTCCGACGGACACCTAAGGCCGCCTCGGTTCTCGAAAATCACGCCATCTGCCTCGTCAGAGCGAATCTCAAACAGCCTGCGCGACGTAGCCAGCCCTCGTTTCTGGTTTGTTCACATTTCGCTGGCATCGCTGTTCCCCGAAGGTAGACTTGACGGATGGGGGAAGCGATTCGCATCATCGGCATCGATCCAGGGCTGAGGCGCACCGGCTGGGGCATAGTCGAAAGCCTCGGCAATTCGCTGCGCTTCGTCGCTTCCGGCACGGTGCGGTCCGACGACAAGGCCGCCCTGGCGATGCGTCTTTGCCAATTGCACGACGGGCTCGCCGAGGTCCTGCATGCCGCGATGCCGCACGAGGCGGCGGTCGAGCAAACTTTCGTCAACAAGGACGCCGCAGCGACGCTCAAACTCGGCCAGGCACGCGGCATCGCCATGCTGGTGCCGGCGCGTGCCGGCCTTGTCGTTGCCGAATACGCGCCAAACGCCGTCAAGAAGGCGGTGATCGGCGTCGGCCATGGCGACAAGAAGCAGATCCACATGATGGTCAAGGTGCTGATGCCGAAGGCGACTTTCGACAGCGACGACGCCGCCGATGCGCTGGCCATCGCCATCTGTCACGCACACCACCGGCAGAGCATCGCCTACAGGCTGGCGGCGCTGGTCGGATAAGTTTGTTCTTGACTTGTTCTCAGGTCGGCAATAAGTAATACCGACGAGGTATTACCATGCGCGTTACCACCAAGGGGCAAGTGACCATCCCGAAGGAGATACGGGATCATCTGGGTATCGGCCCAGGTTCGGAGGTGGAGTTCGTTCCCACCGAGGACGGCGCTCGTGTCATTGCGGTCAACGAAAACATGTCGCAGGAGGAAGCCTCGCGCAGATTCAGCCAGACGCTCGACCGTATGGCCGGTACGCTGGACCTAGAGGGCATGACGACGGACGAATATATGGAATGGCTGAGGGGCCCGCGTGAAGACCTCGACATTGATTGACACAAATGTCTTGGTCGACGTTTGGGGTCCTGCCGGACGGGAGAGGAAGTGGTCGGCGTCGGCAATTACCGCATGCCGGCGCGACGGCGCGCTTGTCATCAACACAATCGTCTGGTCCGAGCTCGCGCCGCTGATTGCAACGGAGAAGGCCCTTCGCCAGGCAGCCGACATGCTCAAGATCGAGCGTGAATTCCTGCCGTGGGAAGCAGCCTTCCTGGCCGGTGTTACACATTCCCGCTATCGCAGCGCCGGCGGCCTCCGCGAACGAACGCTGCCGGATTTCTTTATTGGAGCCCATGCAGTTGTTGCCGGGCATCGCCTGCTGACGCGCGATGCCGCGCGCTATCGCAGCTACTTCCCGGACCTCGATATCATCTCTCCGGAAACCCACCCGGCATGATCGGCAAGCTCAAATGATCGGCAAGCTAAAAGGCACGCTGGACGAGATCGACGAGGATTTCTGCATCGTCGACGTGCATGGCGTCGGCTACGTCGCCTATTGCTCGGCGCGTACGCTGGCGGCATTGCCGCAGCCGGGCGAGGCGGTGGTGCTGTTCATCGAGACCTACGTACGCGAGGACATGCTGCGGCTCTATGGGTTCCAGTCGGTGCTGGAGCGCGAGTGGTTCCGGCTGTTGATGAACAATGTGCAAGGCGTCGGCGCCAAGGTGGCGCTGGCCATCCTGTCGACGCTGGCGCCGGCCGATCTCGCCAATGCGATTGCGCTGCGCGATATCGCCATGGTCAGCCGCGCGCCCGGCGTCGGCAAGAAGGTCGCCGAGCGCATCGTCACCGAGTTGAAGAACAAAGCGCCGGCCTATGCGGGCACCGCCTCCGGCACCATCGGCTTGAAGCAGGAGCTCGGTGAGGGCGTTGCCTCGGCGCCGATCACCGACGCCGTCTCGGCGCTGGTCAATCTCGGCTATTCGCGCGACACCGCCGCCAATGCAGTCGCAGCGGCGCTGAAGACGGCAGGTGAGGAGGCGGACGCATCGAAGCTGATCCGCTTCGGGCTGAAGGAGCTCGCACGGTGAGACGTTGCTTGTCCCACACCTTGCCCTGTGCAAGGAAGGCGACATGAGCCTTTCGCCACGCCTCATTGCTCCCGATAAACGCGGCGAGGACGCCGAGCAGACCTTGCGGCCGCAGACGCTCGGCGACTTCGTCGGCCAGGCGGCGGTGCGGGCCAATCTCAAAGTCTTCATCGAGGCCGCCAAGGGCCGCAGCGAAGCGCTCGACCATGTGCTGTTCGTCGGCCCGCCCGGCCTCGGCAAGACGACGCTGGCGCAGATCATGGCGCGCGAGCTCGGCGTCAATTTCCGCTCGACCTCGGGTCCGGTCATCGCCAAGGCCGGCGATCTGGCGGCGTTGCTCACCAATCTCGAAGACCGCGACGTGCTGTTCATCGACGAGATCCACCGGCTCAACCCGGCGGTCGAGGAAATCCTCTATCCGGCGATGGAGGATTTCCAACTCGACCTGATCATCGGCGAGGGGCCAGCGGCGCGTTCGGTCAAGATCGACTTGGCCCGCTTCACGCTCGTCGCCGCCACCACCCGGCTCGGCCTGTTGACCAACCCGTTGCGCGACCGTTTCGGGATTCCGGTGCGGCTCAATTTCTACTCGGTCGAGGAACTCGAGCAGATCGTGCGGCGCGGCGCCCGCATCCTTGCCATGCCGCTCGGCGACGACGGTGCCTTGGAGATCGCCCGGCGCGCGCGCGGCACGCCGCGCATCGCCGGCCGGCTGTTGCGCCGGGTGCGCGACTTCGCCAGCGTTGCCGGCGACGGTCATGTCGACCGCAAGGTCGCCGACGAGGCGCTGACGCGGCTGGAGGTCGACGGGCTCGGCCTCGACGCGCTCGACCGCCGTTATCTGTCGATGATCGCCCGGAATTTCGGCGGCGGGCCGGTCGGCATCGAGACAATCGCTGCCGGACTGTCAGAGCCACGCGATGCCATCGAGGACATCATCGAACCCTTTCTGATCCAGCAAGGCTTCATCATGCGTACCCCGCGCGGCCGCGTGCTGGCGGCCAATGCCTGGCGGCATCTCGGCCTCGACGCGCCGAAGGACCTGGCGCAGCAGCAGATCAGCCTGTTCCAGGAAGAGCCCTAAGTTCCGCTACTTATGGCTTTGCTGCTGGCAGTTCCCCGGCCCAGCCCTCCAGGTCTTGATCATCGCCGGTCTATGCGCAAAACAGGTGGTGCCAAAACAGATGCTCGTCGGGGGCCAAAAGGACAGCGCAATGGACGATCACAGTGAATCGGCGTTGTCCGCCGGGCTTTCCGGCGCGCTGACGGAATTCGGCCATCGATTGATGGCGCGGGTCTATTATGCAGACACCGATTTTTCCGGCGTCGTCTACCACGCGCGCTATCTCGAATTCTTCGAGCGCGGCCGTTCCGACTATCTGCGGCTGGCCGGCGTCCACCACACCGAGCTTGCCGACGGCAAGCATGGCGAGAGAATTGTCTGGGTGGTGCGGCGCATGGAGATCGACTTCCGCGGTTCGGCCCGGATGGACGACATCCTGACCATCGATACGCGCACCGACGAGATTTCCGGCGCCCGCATCGTCATGGCGCAACAGTTGAAGCGCGGCAGCGAAGTGCTGGTCGAGGCGCGTGTCGAAGCGGCGATCGTCGGCGAGAACGGGCGGCCACGGCGCTTTCCCAAGGACTGGATCCCAGCCTTCATGCCCAGAACGCGCAAATAAGGGCTCAGAGGCGGACGATCCGGAGCTCCTGGTCGGGGCGAGGATCGCCGGGCGGCTCGTCGGGGCGCGGCAATGCGCCGCGCTGTACGTCATAACCCATCCTTAACCATAACGGTCCATGAAGGGATTGGTTAAGATTGGGAGAATCCAAGCGCCTTCCTTTCACCAATATTTGCCCCGAAAAGGCCGCCAACGGTGCATTTGGGGTTATTCCGCAAGCCTAACGCGAACGGACCACAAGGGATGCCCATGGGCCAGCCGCCAGCCACGCCCGGAAAATCTTTAAGGACGTAACATGGAAAACATCGCTCTCGCCGACCCGGGCGCGCATTTATCGATTTGGGCCTTGTTCATGCAGGCCGGTTGGGTGGTCAAGCTGGTCATGATCGGCTTGCTCTGCGCCTCGATCTGGACCTGGGCAATCATCGTCGACAAGCTCGTCGCCTATGCCCGCATGCGGCTGGCGCTCAACCGCTTCGAGCAGGTGTTCTGGTCGGGACAGTCGCTGGAAGAGCTTTACCGCACGCTCGCCGACCGCAAGACGACCGGCATGAGCGCGATCTTCGTCGCCGCCATGCGCGAATGGAAGAAAAGCTTCGAGAAGGGCGCGAAATCGCCGCTCGGCCTGCAGACCCGCATCGACAAGGCGATGGATCTGGCGTTGACCCGCGAAATGGAAAAGCTGGAAGGGCGGCTCGGGTTTCTCGCCACCACCGGCTCGGCGGCGCCCTTCATCGGCCTGTTCGGCACCGTGATCGGCATCATGACCTCGTTCCAGGCGATCGCCGCCTCGAAGAACACCAGCCTGTCGGTGGTCGCGCCCGGCATCGCCGAAGCGCTGCTGGCGACAGCCATCGGCCTGCTCGCCGCCATCCCGGCCGTCATCGCCTACAACAAGCTGTCGTCGGACGCGAGCAAGATCGCGGTGCGCATGGAAGGGTTTGCGGATGAGTTCTCCGCCATACTCTCGCGCCAAATCGATGAAAAAGTCGCGCAGAAGGCCTGAGGAACGATCATGGGAATGTCCGTAAGCGCAGGTGGCGGAGGACGCGGTGGGCGCGGCCACCGGCGGCGCGGCCGCCATCACGCCTTGATATCGGAGATCAACGTCACGCCGATGGTCGACGTGATGCTGGTGCTGCTGATCATCTTCATGGTCGCAGCACCCTTGCTGACGGTCGGCGTGCCGATCGACCTGCCGGATACGCAGGCCAAGGCGATGAACGCCGATACGCAGCCTATAACCGTGTCCATCAACCCGGCCGGTCAGATTTACCTCCAGGAAACCGAGATCCCTGTCGAGGAGCTGGTGGCGAAGCTGCAGGCGATCTCGAAGACGGGCTATGACGAGCGCATTTTCATCAGGGGTGACAAGGCGACGGATTACGGCACGGCCATGAAGGTGATGGCCCGCATCTCGGCTGCCGGCTACAAGAATATCGGCCTGGTTTCACTGCAGGAACAGGATCAGTAGACGCAAGATGAGGACCGGCCTCACCACATCGGTGATCTTGCATACGGTGGCGATCGCCTTCGGGCTGTTCACGTTGTCCTCGCCGCCCGCGATGCCTGCGTCCGATGCGGAATCGGTGTCGGTCGAGATTGTGCCGATGGAAGCGACGGCACAGGTCCTGCAAGGCGACAAGAAGGCGGTGATGCACGACAAGCCGGCGCCGCTGCCGACACAGCGTCCCGACATCGTTCCCGACGCCCAGAAAATCGGCGATAACAGCGTCGACACCGACAAGCCGCCGACACCGGAGCCCAAGCCCCAGCCAGTCGATATGACGGCGGCTCCGCCACCAGCGCCGACGCCGGTCGAAAAGCTCAAGCCCGAGGACGTGCCGAAGCCGAAGGAAGAGCCGAAGCCTATTCCCGCTACCGAGGTGGCGCCGGTGCCGCAGCCGAAGGAAGAGGTCAAGCCCGAGCCTGTCGAGCAGACCGAGCCCAAGCCGACGCCGGCGAAGGAACCGACGCCCACGCCACCGCAGGACAAGACTGCCGCGATCGATCCGCAGCCCGAGGTCAAGCCGGATGCCGTCGCCGAGGCGATTGCCAAGCAACCGCCGACCGAGGAGGCGCAGCTTCCGGACTCGGCGCCAGCACCCGAGGCTCGGCCGAAGCCGCAGCCGGCCCAGGCCGAAAGCGCCAAGGCGCCCGAGCGCAAGGATGCCGACAAGCCGGTCAAGGAAGCCTCGTCCAGGCCGAAATCTGAAGACAAGCAGTTCAACGCCGACGAGATTTCGGCTCTGCTCGACAAGCGGAAGCCGTCCGGCGGCGGCGCCAAGCGCTCGACCCAGCAAGCATCGCTCGGCGGCGACAAGGATCAGGGCCAGAAGCTTTCGAAATCGGAGCAGGGGGCATTGGAGGCCCAGCTTAGTAATTGCTGGACCCTGCCGGTAGGGGTCGAGGGTTCGGAGAATTTCGTGGCTGTGATCCAGTTCAACCTGGACGCCTCCGGCAAGCTGGATGGCCGGCCTACTGTCGAAAAATCGAGCGGAAACCGCCCGTTTGACGAAAGTGCAGTGCGCGCGGTTCAGAAATGCGACATGGCCGGCCTGCAGGTTCCGGCGGGCAAGCAAGACATCTGGTCCGACGTTCGGGTCACTTTTGACCCCAGGGAGATGCTCGGTCTTTAGGCCCAGCGCTCACAGAATCAGCGAAAGAAGCGAGAAGACATGAAATCCATCCTCAAGCCGCTCCTGACGATCGCAGCGATGGCGCTGGGTATGACTGTTGCTGTCACCCTGCCGGCGCGGGCGCTCGTTGAGCTCAACGTCAATAAGGGCAATGTCGAGCCGTTGCCGATCGCCATCACGGACTTCCAGGGCGGCGATGCGCTCGGCGCCGAGATTTCCGGCATCGTCAGTGCCGACCTGAAACGCTCCGGGCTGTTCGCGCCGATCGACAAAAGCGCTTTCATTGAAAAGATCTCGAACCCGGATGCCACGCCGCGCTTCGAAGACTGGAAGGTGATCAATGCGCAGGCGCTGGTCACCGGCAGCGTCGGCAAGGAGGCTGACGGCCGCATTCGCGCCCAGTACCGGTTGTGGGACACGTTTGCCGGCCAGCAGATGTCGGGCGAGCAGTTCTTCGCCAACGACGCCAATACCAGGCGCGTCGCCCATATCATCGCCGATGCGATCTACGAGCGGCTGACCGGCGAGAAGGGCTATTTCGACACGCGCGTTGTCTTCATCGACGAGTCCGGTGCCAAGAATGCGCGCAAGAAGCGGCTTGCCATCATGGACCAGGACGGCGCCAACGTCCGCTATCTCTCGAACGGCAGATCGATCGTGCTGACGCCGCGCTTCTCGCCGAACCGGCAGGAAATCACCTACATGTCCTACGAGAGCGGCCAGCCGCGGGTTTACCTTTTGCAGATCGAGACGGGGCAGCGCGAACTGGTCGGCAATTTCCCCGGCATGACGTTTGCGCCGCGCTTTTCGCCGGATGGCCAGAAGGTAATAATGAGCCTTCTGCGCGACGACGGAAATTCCAACATCTTCGCCATGGACCTGAGAAGCCGCTCGACGACCAGGCTCACCAATTCGACCGCCATCGATACCTCGCCATCCTACTCGCCTGACGGCAGCAAGGTGGTGTTCACGTCGGACCGCGGCGGCCGCGCGCAGATCTATGTGATGGGCGCCGACGGCTCGGGCCAGACCCGCATCTCGTTCGGCGACGGCGTCTATTCGACGCCGGTGTGGTCGCCGCGCGGCGATCTCATCGCCTTCACCAAGCAGACCGGCGGCGAATTCCAGATCGGCGTCATGCGCACCGACGGTTCGGGTGAGCGCATCCTGTCCACCGGCTTTCAGCAGGAGGGGCCGACCTGGGCACCCAACGGCCGGGTGCTGATGTTCTTCCGTGATTCCAATGGCGGACCAAAACTTGTTTCGGTCGATCTCACCGGCCGCAACGAACAGCCGATCCCGACGGCGAACTTCGCCTCGGATCCGGCCTGGTCGCCGCTGCTGGAATAGTCCCGGGCAAGGATGTTCTACTTGAGCATCCTTTGTTCCCAGTTGCACGCCGGCAACGGTGCCCGAAAAGCGCCGTTTCCGGCCTTGTTTTCACCCCTTGGTCGCGTTTTGGCCGCATTTCCGCCTACGGTCCGCGCTCATTGTCGCCCTTGAGTAGCCCTCGGCAGAACGGTTGCGGACGGCAGCCGAAACCAAATTTTAACCGTGTTTCTTGAGCGTCGGTTAACCCAAACGTGGTTACTGGACGATCAATGAAATCACTCGAATTGCGAAGGAGAGGCGGCATGGGCCGTATCGCAGCACTTACCACAAACCCGGTCATGATCGCGCTGGTCGCGATACTCGCGATCACCGGTTGCGCCTCGAAGAAGACGCCGAACAGCGCCGCCGATCTCGGCCTCAACGGCGCCGGCGCGGCAACGCCCGGGTCGGCCCAGGACTTTACCGTCAATATCGGCGACCGCATCTTCTTCGACACCGATTCGTCCTCGATCCGCGCCGACGCGCAGACGACGCTGTCGCGCCAGGCGCAGTGGCTGAACCAGTACAAGCAGTATGCTATCGTCATCGAAGGCCATGCCGACGAGCGCGGCACGCGCGAATACAATCTGGCGCTCGGCGCCCGCCGTGCTGCCGCCACCCGCGACTTCCTGGTCGCCAAGGGTGTTTCGGCGCAGCGCCTGAAGACTATTTCCTACGGCAAGGAGCGTCCGGTCGCGGTTTGCGACGACATCTCCTGCTGGTCGCAGAACCGCCGCGCCGTGACCACACTGAGCGGCGCCGGCTCCTGATCGGCAAAAATGCAACACTTGATGCGAAAGGCGGCCGCAGGGCCGCCTTTTTCGTATCTGCTCGCTCCAAACAAAATTTGGCCGAAGTCTCACGTCCTGTTAAGAGCCGAGAGCGTCTGGCCAGTCCCCAGTTGGCTGGTCTACTTCGAGTGAGAGGCGCGCAACAATGGTTTCACGGCGAGAGGCACATGCATTTCAGATCGGTCTTGAGCGGCACGCTTGCGCTGCTGCTCGTATCAAGTATCGCGGCACTTGCTGACGGTATCGGGGCAAACGCCACCGAGCAGTCATCGCAAAGCGGTTTTTCCTTCCATCTGCCGACGATCAAACTGCCCGGCATTTTCGGCGAAAGGAAAAAGCCGGATCAGGTTCAATTCGCGCAACAGGATGGCACCGGCACGCCGGCGCTGGAGGAACAGCTCCGGCAGATGAACGGCAAGATCGAGGAACTCAATTTCCAGGTCCTGCAGATGCAGGAGCAGATCCGCAAGCAGCAGGAAGACAACGAATTCCGTTTCCAGCAGCTGGAAGGCGGTCCGCAAGGCGCGCAGCAGCCGGCCGGGCAGAAGAAGTCCGAGGCCGCGCCCAGCAGCGACAGCCCCAACCGCGACGGTAACGTGGCGGAGGCGCCGGCAACGCAGGCCCCGGCCGACGCGGGCAAGGCTGCAGACGGCGGCAAAAGCGTCGAGGACGTCATCATCGAATCGCCGAGCGGCGATCCCGGCAAGCTGATCCCCGGCGCGCCGCCCAAGACGTTCGGCACCATCACCGTCGACAAAAACGGCAATGTCGTCGAAGCCGATGGCAATGCGCAGGCGAACGCGCCGTCGCAGAATACGGCCCCAGCCAACGGCGCCAGCGCGGCCGGCAACAAGGCCGGTAAATCCGACGACACGGTGGTCGCGGCACTCCCATCGACCAACGACCCGGAGGAGCTTTACCGCAACTCTTACCAGTTCATCCTGTCGGGCGACTACAGCACGGCCGAACAGGGTTTCCGCGATCACATCGCCCGTTTTCCCCGGGACGCCAAAGCGGCGGATGCGCATTACTGGCTTGGTGAATCGCTGCTCGGCCAGCAGAAATACCGCGATGCGGCCGAGATTTTCCTCGCTGCCAGCAAGGACTATCCCAAGGCCAAGAAGGCGCCCGACATGCTGCTGAAGCTCGGCGTTTCACTGGTCGGGCTGAAACAGCGCGACGTGGCCTGTGCCACTTTCAGCGAGATCGGCAAGCGCTACCCTGATATTTCCGGCGCGCTCAAGGAGCGGGTCAAGCAGGAAAGGGCACTCGCGGCGTGCTAGTTTTTCCGTTGCGTGTCGTTGCCGCAAAACCGGGCCCACGCTTGGGCGACATGCATGACGCTCGACACCGAGCCTGACCTTTCGGATTTTTCGCGGATCGACTTTTCCAACGGCGCTGTTGCGGCCGTATCCGGCGGCAGCGACTCGACCGCCCTTCTCCTCCTCCTCAAAGCCCATCTCGACCGTAACGCCCCGGCAACGAAATTGCTGGCGGTAACGATCGATCATCGATTGCGGCCGCAAGCGGCAGCGGAAGCGCAAGCCGTGGCCAGGCTGTGCGCGGCGCGCGGCATTGCCCATCGCGTCCTCGCCTGGTCGGGGCGCAAACCATCGACCGGCCTCCCCGCCGCCGCGCGCGAGGCCCGATACCGGCTGCTCGCCGAGGCCGCCGAAGCGGCAGGCATCGGCCTGATCCTGACTGGCCACACCGCCGACGACCAGGCCGAGACCGTGCTGATGCGGCAAGCGCGGGACGAGTGGGCGCGTGACGAGCGGCCAACTGACGAGCGGCCAAGTGACGAGCGGCCAAGTGATGGCAGGCAAAGCGACGACGGGGGGCGCGAGGAAGGGCGGGGTCTTGCCGGCATGGCGCCGGCAACCCTCTACGACTGGCGGCACTGGATCGTGCGGCCACTGCTCGGCGTAAGGCGTGAGGCACTGCGCGAATTCCTGCGGCGTGAACAGGTTGCCTGGATCGAAGATCCGACCAATGCCGACACCGCTTTCGAGCGGCCGCGCGTCCGCGCAGCACTTGCCGAAGGCGATGGTGCGCCTCGTGTGGCTGAAGCGATAGAGCTGGCCAGAAAGGTGGCGGCCGAGCGTGAGCAATTGGGACGCCGCGCGGCCATGCTGATCCGCAGCTTGGCCTCCAGGCCAGCCGCCGGCCTCGTCCGCCTCGACCGGGATTTTGCGACTGAAAGCGACAGCGGGGCGGCTATTTATGCGCTGCGCATTCTGCTGGCGGCGACCGGCGGCACAGCTTTCCTTCCCGACCAGGCCCGCAGCGAAGCCCTTTTCGGCCGGCTCCGCACCGGGGCGCTTTGTGCCACATTGTCGCGGACCGTGATCGATGCCCGGCGTACCGGTATCTTTTTGCATCGCGAATTGCGCGATCTGCCGCCCGCTGTCGAGGTTTCCGACAATGCCCTTTGGGACGGCCGCAGACGGATCACATTGGGCGACAGTTCAGGTGCATTGTTGATCGCGCCGCTGTTGGTAGCACCGCTCGGGGCGGCTCTTGCCGCCAAGCGGGCAATTGCCGGGCATGGCACGCCGGCAAGCCTTGTACGCGCAGCCCTGGCCGCCGAGCCGGCGCTATGGCGGGATGGCGAATGCCTTGGTCTGCCTGGGGAAGGCCCGGGTTTGCCCGGGGAAGGCCCGATGCCGGCGGCTGTCGCCGCATATCCGGCGGTCGCGCCCTTCGCCCGTTTCCTGCCGTCCTTCGATCTGGCGCCGGCCGATGCCGTCGCCGCCTTGCTTGGCGCGGCGCCGGTTCCAGCCTCGCCATTCGGCGGCCACAGTGCCGGCCTACCACGGGCGAAAGCTTAACCGAGACCTGCTGTTATGCTTGGCAAGGGGAGACGCTCTCCCTATGTTAGGGCCAAGTTTCCTCTCACGACGCGTGTCCGCCCAGCGGCGCCAACGGGACAATTGATGAATCCGAATTATCGCAACCTCGCGCTCTGGGCGATCATAGCGGTCCTGCTCATCGCTCTCTTCAATCTTTTCCAGACGCCGCAGACGCGTGGGGCCTCGAGCGATGTGCCCTATTCGCAGTTCCTGCAGGAAGTCGCGGCGGGACGGATCAAGTCGGTGACCATCGCCGGCGCCCGTATCTCCGGCAATTACACGGACAGCTCCAACGGCTTCCAGACCTATTCGCCTGGGGATCCGTCACTGGTTTCGCGTCTGCAGGACAAGAACGTCACCATCAATGCGCGTCCTGAATCCGACGGCTCCAATTCGCTGTTCGGCACCCTGATCTCCTGGCTGCCGATGATCCTCATCCTCGGCGTCTGGATATTCTTCATGCGCCAGATGCAGTCCGGTTCCGGCCGTGCCATGGGCTTCGGCAAGTCGAAGGCCAAGCTTTTGACCGAAGCGCATGGCCGCGTCACCTTCCAGGACGTCGCCGGCGTCGACGAAGCCAAGCAAGATCTGGAAGAGATCGTCGAGTTCCTGCGCGACCCGCAGAAATTCCAGCGGCTCGGCGGCAAGATCCCGCGCGGCGTGCTGCTCGTCGGTCCTCCCGGAACCGGCAAGACGCTGCTCGCCCGCTCGGTCGCCGGTGAAGCCAACGTGCCGTTCTTCACCATTTCGGGCTCGGACTTTGTCGAGATGTTCGTCGGCGTCGGCGCAAGCCGCGTCCGCGACATGTTCGACCAGGCCAAGAAGAATGCGCCTTGCATCATCTTCATCGACGAAATCGACGCGGTCGGCCGCCATCGCGGTGCCGGCCTCGGCGGCGGCAATGACGAACGTGAGCAGACGCTGAACCAGCTGCTGGTCGAGATGGATGGCTTCGAATCCAACGAAAGCATCATCCTGATCGCCGCCACCAACCGGCCCGACGTGCTCGATCCGGCGCTGCTCAGGCCGGGCCGCTTCGATCGCCAGGTGGTGGTGCCGAACCCCGACATCGTCGGCCGCGAGAAGATCCTGAAGGTGCATGTGCGCAACGTGCCGCTGGCGCCCAACGTTGACCTCAAGGTGATCGCGCGCGGCACGCCGGGCTTTTCCGGCGCCGACCTGATGAACCTGGTCAACGAGTCCGCCCTGATGGCGGCGCGGCGCAACAAGCGCCTCGTCACCATGGCCGAATTCGAGGACGCCAAGGACAAGATCATGATGGGCGCCGAGCGCCGCTCGTCGGCGATGACGCAGGCCGAGAAAGAGCTGACCGCCTATCACGAGGCCGGCCACGCCATTCTGGCGCTCAACGTGCCGTCGGCCGATCCGTTGCACAAGGCGACCATCATTCCGCGCGGCCGGGCACTCGGCATGGTCATGCAGCTGCCGGAAGGCGACCGCTATTCGATGAGCTACAAATACATGATCTCGCGGCTCGCCATCATGATGGGCGGCCGTGTCGCCGAGGAGTTCAAGTTCGGCAAGGAGAACATCACCTCGGGCGCCTCCTCCGATATCGAGCAGGCGACCAAGCTGGCGCGCGCCATGGTGACGCGCTGGGGCTTCTCCGACAAGCTCGGCCATGTCGCCTATGGCGACAACCAGGAGGAGGTGTTCCTCGGCCATTCGGTGGCGCGCACGCAGAACATCTCGGAAGAGACGGCGCAGATCATCGACGCCGAAGTGCGCCGGCTGATCGACGAGGCCTATTCGACGGCAAGGTCAATCCTGACCAAGAAGAAGAAGGAATGGATCGCGCTGGCGCAAGGCCTGCTCGAATACGAGACGCTGTCGGGCGAGGAGATCAAGCAGCTGATCGCCGGCAATAAGCCCGCACGCGACCTCGGCGACGACACGCCGCCGAGCCGTGGCTCGGCCGTACCAAAGTCCGGCCGCCGCAAGAAGGGCCCCGAGCCCGAAGGCGGCATGGAACCCCAGCCATCAAGCTAGGGCCCAGGACAGATCGACTTCGAAACGCCGCGGGCTCTAGCCGCGGCGTTTTCCTTCTGATGTTCGCGAGGCGCTAAAGCTGCCGATCTTCCCACTTGTGCAGGGCTATCGCAGGTGGAAAGCCGAGGCTTTCGCCCTACGATGATCCCTAATCCCATAAAGGGAAGGGAGACTCGGCGCCGACCTGGGCAAATTGCGTGCCTTTCCGGCGCCAAGGGCTCAACGGCGCCGACGACCCGCCCTCCGGGGCGGGTTCTTTGCTTCCGGCGGCGGACAGAGGGAACGAAGGAACGCGATCTGACAGTTGGTCCGACCTCGGAAGGCCTCTCACTTGTTCGGCAATAACAAAAAAGCCCGCGAACCTTGCGGCTCGCGGGCTCCTATCGTCGGATGATGGCGCCGGTCAGCTCTTCAGCTTGGCGTTGCAGAGGCTGTAGAAGCCGCCGCCCTTCTGGATCCACCTGAGGCCGCCCAGCGTATTGGCGTCCTTGTTCGCGTAATAGAGGTCGAGGCAGGTGTGCATGCGGCCCTTGGCCGGGGTCTCGGTTGCATACTTCTTGGAGATCGCCGTCGGGAATTTCACGCCCTGGGGGGCGGTGATGGTCGGCGGCTGCGGATCGCCGGTATACTTGGCATCAGGAGCCGGCAGGGTGTCGTCGTCGGCTGCGCCGGCGCCGCATTGGCTCTTGCGGAAGTCGTTCCACTTCATGCCGTTCAGCGTGTTGCCGGCCTTGGCAGCCTGATATTTGGCGCTGCAATCCGCCATGCTGAGGCCTTTGCCGGAATCGGTCGCCGCGGCTGTCGCCGCCTCGGCAGGTGCCGCGGCAGGCTGTGCCGCTGCAGTTGCGCCGGCGGCGCATTCACTCTTGCGGAAGTCGTTCCATTTCATGCCGTTGAGGGTGCCGGCAGCCTTGGCGGCCTGGTATTTGGTGCTGCATTCCTTGGCCGTCAGGCCCGGCGCAGCGTCGTCGGCGGCTGCCGCAGCCTTGGTCGTGGCGGCGGGTTGTGCGGCTGCCGTCGCGTCGGCGGCGCACTGTGTCTTGCGGAAGTCGTTCCACTTCATGCCGTTCAGCGTGCCGGCGGCTTTTGCCGCCTGGTACTTGGTGCTGCACTCCTTCGCCGTCAGGCCCGGGGCCGCATCGTCGCCGGCGGCTGCCTTGGTGGTGTCAGTGGCCTTGGCCGGGGCGGTGTCGGTCGTAGCGGCGGTGGCATCGGTGCCGCATTGCGCCTTGCGGAACTGGTTCCAGTTCTGCCCGCCAAGCGTTCCCGCATCCTTCGCCGCGTTATACTTGGTGCTGCACTCGGCCATGGTCAGCGCATTGGCAGGCGCCGCCAGGAACAAGGTCGCGACGGCAAGACCCGTCAAAGTGGCAAGTCGGTGGATGAGCATGCGTTTTCTCCCTATGGCAGTTCATGATATGTCCCAGTGCAGCAATAGCGCTCAACGGCTGGTTGCGCCAGATGCTAAGTAGCGTAGAGACAAATTTAGAAGTGCATTCTTTTCTTTAAGGTGATGAATTCGTTGCCGGGACCGTCTCCGAGCCAAGTTCGTCCGGGTGCATTGCACGGAGAGCGCGCATATGGCTGGTTCCCAGCGAGGCCACTGCGTCACATGACGGCCAGTCAAATCGGCGGGTGCGGAGGACCTGAGCCTACCGCTGTCTGGAGCCGCACGATGCGGACTCGGGTTCAAGGCCACACTGCCAGACCAAAGGATCCAGATGAGGTTTGAGTTGACGTTTCTGATGCTGCTGCCGCAGCAAGGGCTCGGAACTTGAAAATCAACACACTAGCGTGACGCAAAACACACAAAACAACAATTTTCTAAGGATTGGTCGTCCATAATCATACAATGTGATGACGGGGCTTGGGCCATTTTATGGCATGAGATGCTCGGAAAGAACCATCGGGAAGCTGGCGAACATGGCAGGACATTATTTCGGTACGGACGGCATTCGTGGGCGAGCCAACAAGTTTCCAATGACCGCGGAGGTCGCCATGCGCGTCGGCATGGCCGCCGGCCTCTCGTTCCAGCGCGGCAGCCACCGCCACCGCGTCGTGCTCGGCAAGGATACCAGGCTTTCCGGCTACATGATCGAGAACGCGATGGTCTCCGGCCTGTGCGCCGCCGGCATGGATGTCTTCCTGCTCGGCCCTATCCCGACGCCCGCTGTTGCCATGCTGGTGCGCTCGCTGCGCGCCGATATCGGCGTGATGATTTCTGCCTCGCACAACCCCTATTACGACAACGGCATCAAGCTGTTCGGCCCCGATGGCTACAAGCTGTCCGATGAGATCGAGGAGCGTATCGAGGGGATGCTCGACAAGGATATCGAATTGGCGCTCGCCGATTCTGATGGGCTCGGCCGCGCCAAACGCGTCGACGGCGTGCATGACCGCTATATCGAATTCGCCAAGCGCACACTGCCCCGCTCGATGTCGCTGTCGGGCCTGCGCATCGTCGTGGATTGCGCCAATGGCGCCGCCTACAAGGTGGCGCCCGACGCGCTATGGGAACTCGGCGCCGAGGTCGTCGCCATCAATGTCGAGCCGAACGGCTTCAACATTAACAAGGAATGCGGCTCGACTCATCCGGCCGGCTTGCAAAAGAAGGTGCACGAGGTGCGCGCCGATATCGGCATTGCGCTCGACGGCGATGCCGACCGCGTCGTCATCGTCGACGAGAACGGCGCGATCGTCGATGGCGACCAGATCATGGCGCTGATTGCCGAGTCCTGGCACCAGAGCGGGCGGCTGGCCGGCGGCGGTGTCGTCTCGACGGTAATGTCCAATCTCGGCCTCGAACGCTTCCTCGGCGACATGAACCTGCAGTTGCATCGCACCAAGGTCGGCGACCGCTATGTCGTCGAGCACATGCGTGCCCATGGGCTCAATGTCGGCGGCGAACAGTCGGGTCACATCGTGCTGTCCGACTTTTCGACCACCGGCGACGGCCTTGTCTCGGCGCTGCAGGTGCTCGCCTGCATCAAGCGGCAGAACCGGCCGGTGAGCGAACTGTCGAAGAAGTTCGAGCCGGTGCCGCAGTTGTTGAAGAATGTGCATATTTCCGGCGGCAAGCCGCTCGAGGAGGCGCCGGTCAAGGCAGCGATCGAAGATGCGCGCAATCGCCTCGGCAAGGCCGGGCGTCTGGTCATCCGGCCATCCGGCACGGAGCCGCTCATCCGCGTCATGGCGGAAGGCGACGACCCACAACTTGTCGAATCCGTCGTCAACGACATCGTCGAGGTCATTTCGGAAACGCGCAGCGCCGCCTGATCTCCCTCCCAACACCGGTTCAAAGCCCGCCTTGCCGGCGGGCTTTTTATTGAGTCGCGGCCAATTCCGCCTGCAGCAACGGCGGCCAGATTGCTCGACTTTTAGAGATTCGTGGTTAATCAATACGGTTAAACGCCTTTTAACCTTTCCGATTCATTATCCACAACTGAGGTCAATCATATTTCGGGCGCGTTCGCCGTTCGAGGGTTCTCAGGAGTGATAAGCATGTTCAACACAGCAAGAATGGCCCTCCTGGCCGCGCTGTTTGCCGGCGCCGGGCCGGCATTCGCCGCCGATTTCGTCGAGCCGCCCGTAGTCGAGGAGGCGCCACCACCGGTTGCCTACGAGCAGCCGGCCGAATTCGGCGGCTGGTATATCCGTGGCGACATCGACTATCACTGGTCGAAGTTTCGTGGTGGCGACTACATCACCTACGGTGTAGCGCCCCAGAATCCCGGCAAGTTCGATACAGGCAAGCTGGACGGCGCCTTCTCGGCCGGCGGCGGTGTTGGTTACCAGATCGACGAGCATTTCCGCACCGATCTCACCTTGGACTGGATGAGCAAGTCCAAATTCCGCGGCTCGACCAACGGCTTCTGCGGCCCGCAGCAAACGCCTTGCACGTCCGTCGATACCTCGTCCTATTCGGCGCTGCTGCTCTTGGCCAACGCCTATGTCGACATCGGCACCTGGCATGGGATCACGCCTTATGTCGGCGCCGGCATCGGCGGTGCCTGGGTCAAGTGGGATGAACTGCACAACGTGGACAGCGACGGTTCATTTGATCATAGCGGTGGCAAGGGCTGGCGTTTTGCCTATGCTGCCATGGCGGGCGCATCCTACTGCCTGACCGACCGCGTCAAACTCGATGTCGGCTACCGCTTCAGCCACATCAATGGCGGTAAGATGTTCGACTATGCCTCCCTCCCCAATGTCGGCCCCGGCTATGACCGCGGCATCAACGTGCACGAAGTGCGTGGCGGCCTGCGCTACCAGTTCGGCAGGTCGGACTGCGCGCCGCCCCCGGAGCCCTATGTTCCGGAACCGGAGCCTGTTTACACCAAGTAGTCGCCTCGAATTCCAGGAATTCGTCGACCGCCCGGCTGATGCCGGGCGGTTTCGTTTTGGCTGCCTACAGATGCTGCGGCGCTCTGGAACACCGTCCAGCTTGAGAAGCGAAAGCGGATCAAATCAATTGCTAACGCCTTGTTATCCTTAACCCGCACTTAACCACTATGGTTAACAATGCTCTCTGAAACGGCGCGCGATTGCGAATGCGCCAAGTTCGGGAGCCGAGGACCATGACATCCAAATCGCCTGTAGCACTGGCGCTTGCAGCAGTCGTCCTGATGCCGCTGACGCCGGCGCTTGGTGCCGATTACGAACCGCCGGTCTATGTCGACCAGGCGCCCGACTATGTACCGGTCGAGGTTGGCTCGGGATGGTATCTGCGCGGCGATGTCTCCTATCTGGTGCAGAAGAGCTTCAGGGATGAGGATTTCGCCTTCACGCCCGCGAGCTTCGACGAAAAGGAAGATCCCATCTTCGCCAGCATTGGCTTCGGCTACCATTTCAACGACTATCTGCGCGCCGATCTCAATGCCGGCTATCTGCCCGGCAACAAGATCGAGGTCGGCTATAACAACGGAACGACCGTGGCATCGGCGACCCTGAAGAACTATGCCTTCTCAGGCATACTCAATGGCTATGTCGACCTTGGCACCTATGTCGGAATCACGCCTTATCTCGGCGCTGGTGTCGGTATCCTCCAGAGCAAGCGCCGCCTGTCGGCGAGCTACTTCACCGCCAACGCCGACCCCACCGACGATTTCGTCCTGCGTGACAACAAGACCCAATACTCCTTCGCCTACACGCTGAATGCCGGCCTTGCCTACCAAGTGTCCAAGAATGTCTCAGTCGATGTGGGCTATCAGTATTTCTCCGCACCCGACGCCGAATATGTGACGGCCGAAAGCCTGACTTCTTATCCGATCCGCAAAGGGATCAATAATCACCAGGTCAAAGTCGGACTGCGATACGACCTCTGGTAGGCTCGATCGAAGCTGAGGCGTGAACAATGGCGGGTCTTTGGCCCGCCGTTTGCGTTGCGGCATTTTTGCCAAAGGCAGCCGGTATCCCGACAGCGACAAAAACTTTCCCCTTGACGCCGAAAGCCTGAACGCATATCGCCGTCCGTGGGCCACCCCTCCCCAACGAGGGGCCACTATCTGGAAGGATAGACCACAATGAAGACGCAAACGAAGCCCGGATTCCGTCCGGCAAATCCCAATTTTTCCTCAGGTCCCTGTGCAAAACGTCCCGGCTGGTCGGTCGAGGCGCTCAAAAATGCCGCGCTCGGGCGCTCGCACCGTGCCAAGATCGGCAAGACCAAGCTCGAACAAGCGATCGAGCTGACGCGGGAAATCCTCCAGGTTCCGGCGGATTACCGCATCGGCATCGTGCCGGCCTCGGATACCGGCGCGGTCGAAATAGCGCTGTGGTCGCTGCTCGGCGAACGCGGCGTCGACATGGTCGCCTGGGAGAGCTTCGGCTCCGGCTGGGTCACCGATGTGGTCAAGCAGCTGAGGCTCGCCGATGTGCGCAGGTTAGAGGCTGACTACGGCGTGCTGCCCGACCTGTCCAAAATAAATTTCGACCGCGACGTGGTCTTCACCTGGAACGGCACGACGTCGGGCGTGCGCGTGCCGAACGGCGATTTCATCCCGGCCACCCGCAAGGGCCTGACCATCTGCGACGCCACTTCGGCCGCCTTTGCGCAAAAGCTCGATTTTCAGAAACTCGACGTCGTCACCTTCTCCTGGCAGAAGGTCTTGGGCGGTGAAGGCGCGCACGGTATGCTGATCCTCAGCCCGCGCGCCGTCGAACGGCTGGAAAGCTACAAGCCGGCCTGGCCGCTGCCGAAGGTCTTCCGTCTCACCTCGGGCGGCAAGCTGATCGAAGGCATCTTCAAGGGCGAGACGATCAACACGCCGTCAATGCTGTGCGTCGAGGACTATCTCGACGCGCTGCGTTGGGCGCAGTCGATCGGCGGCCTCGACGCGCTGGTCACCAGAGCGGATGCCAACGCCGCTGTTCTCGATCGCTTTGTCGGAAAATCTTCCTGGCTCGGCCATCTTGCCGTCGATCCGGCGACGCGCTCGAACACATCGGTCTGCCTTTCCTTCACCGACCGGCAAGTCGCTGCACTCGACGCCGATGGACAGGCTGCGTTCGCCAAGGCAATCGTCTCGGCGCTCGACAAGGAAGGCGTCGCCTACGACATCGGCGCCTACCGCGATGCACCGCCCGGCCTGCGCATCTGGTGCGGCGCGACAGTCGAGACCTCCGATCTCGAAGCGCTGCTGCCCTGGCTCGACTGGGCTTTTGCCGCACAAAAGGCGTCGCTGAAGGCAGCCGCCTAACTCCCTCTCCCTCGAAGAGAGGGTGGCCCAAAGGGCCGGGTGGGGTCGCCTCCAACCGCTCACCGATCCGCCATCCAGAAAGAAAAAAAGATTTGGCCGCATCCGGCCGCAATGACCCACCCCGGCGCTTCGCGCCGACCCTCCCCTCAAGGGGGAGGGACGCCAATCGCAAAGGACCAAGCCAATGCCCCGCGTTCTCGTCTCAGACAAACTTTCCACCACCGCCGTGCAGATCTTCAGGGATCGCGGCATCGAGGTCGACTATTTGCCGGATCTCGGCAAGGACAAGGAAAAACTGCTCGAAGTGATCGGCCAGTATGATGGGCTGGCCATCCGCTCGGCGACAAAGGTGACGGAGAAGCTGATCAACGTCGCGACCAGGCTGAAGGTCGTGGGCCGCGCCGGCATCGGCGTCGACAATGTCGACATCCCGGCGGCGAGCCGCAAGGGCATCATCGTGATGAACACGCCTTTCGGCAATTCGATCACCACCGCCGAGCATGCCGTCGCCATGATCTTCGCGCTGGCCCGCCAGATACCGGAGGCCAACGCCTCGACCCATGCCGGCAAATGGGAAAAGAACCGCTTCATGGGCGTCGAGATCACCGGCAAGACGCTCGGCATCATCGGTTGCGGCAATATCGGCTCGATCGTCGCTACGCGCGGCGTCGGTCTGAAGATGCACGTCGTCGCCTTCGATCCGTTCCTGTCGGACAGCCGCGCCGAGGAACTCGGTGTCGAAAAGGTCGAGCTCGACGAGCTGTTCGCCCGTGCCGACTTCATCACGCTGCACACACCGCTTACCGACAAGACGCGCAACATCATCGACGCCGCGGCGATCGCAAAGATGAAGACCGGCGTGCGTATCATCAACTGCGCGCGTGGCGGGCTGATCGTCGAGGCCGACCTGATCGCGGCCTTGAAGAGCGGCAAGGTGGCCGGCGCCGGCATCGACGTGTTCGAGGTCGAACCGGCGGAGAACAACGCGCTGTTCGGCATGGAGAATGTGGTGGCGACGCCGCATCTCGGTGCCTCGACGATGGAGGCACAGGAGAACGTCGCGCTGCAGGTCGCCGAGCAGATGTCGGACTATCTGATCAAGGGGGCCGTTTCCAATGCCATCAACATGCCGTCGATCACCGCCGAGGAAGCACCGCGGCTGAAACCTTTCGTCAAGCTCGCCGAAGTGCTCGGCGCCTTTGTCGGACAGGTCACCGAGGATCCGATCAAGGAGGTCGAGATCCTGTTCGATGGCTCGACCGCGACGATGAATACGCGGGCGCTGATCAGCGCCACTCTTGCCGGGCTGATCCGGCCGCAGGTCGCCGATGTCAACATGGTGTCGGCGCCGATCATGGTGAAGGAGCGCGGCATCATCGTCGCCGAGGTCAAGCGCGACAAGTCGGGCGTGTTCGACGGCTATATCAAGCTAACGGTCAAGACCGAGCACAGGACGCGCTCGATCGCCGGCACCTGTTTTTCGGACGGCAAGCCGCGCTTCATCCAGATCAAGGGCATCAATCTCGACGCCGAGGTCGGTCAGCACATGCTCTACACGACCAATGCCGACGCGCCCGGCATCATCGGCCTGCTCGGCACGGTGTGCGGCGAGAACGGCGTCAACATCGCCAATTTCCAGCTCGGCCGCAACCGGCCGGGCGGCGATGCCATTGCGTTGCTCTATCTCGATGCGCCGTTCCCGGAAGACGTGTTGGCGCAGGTGCGCTCGCACAAATCGATCGACTCGGCCAAGCGGCTGCATTTCGACGTCGGCGCGGCCTGAAATTCGATCGCCCCGTGTGCAGCAGCACGCAGGGCGCTTCCATGGTCGTTGACGGACCGCAGTGAACCGTCGCGGCAAGCGACTTCATTCAGCAGCGGATACCGCCATCTTCCGTCCGCTGTATTCGGCGAGGCTGATGCCGCCCAGCACCAGTGCGAGAGCCAGCGCCTGATAAAGGTGGAATGTCTCACCGACAATCAGCACCGACAGCAGCGTACCGAAGATCGGCACCAGATTGATGAACAGGCCGGCCCGGTTGGCGCCGATCAGCTCGTTGCCCCTGATATAGAAGATCTGCGAGATGACCGAAGCACCGATGGCGGTATAGAACGCGACAGCCCAGCCGCGGGCGTCGGGGACGATGACCTTGCCGGCGGCAATCTCCCACAGGAAGAAAGGCAGCGATGTGATGAGTGCGGCAACCGACAGCGCCAGCATCAGGCTCTGCCAGCGGATGACCGGCTTCAGCCGCAACCCCACCGAATAGAAGGAGTAGCAAAGCACGGCCACCAGCATGATCGCGTCGCCGAAGTTGAGATCCAGCTTGAGAAGCTGGCGCAGGTCGCCATGGCTCGCCGTCACCGCGACGCCGATGATGGTCAGCACGACGCCAGCGATCTGCACCCGGTTCACCCGCAGACGAAACAGCACGAAATTGGCGATGATGATCACGATCGGTATCGCCGCCTGCTCGATCGAGACGTTGATCGCCGTCGTGTAGTTGAGTGCCGTGTAGAAGATCGCATTGAAAAAGGCGAAGCCGCAAGCGCCGAGCCCGCCAAGCAGCAACCAGTGCCGACGCACCACTGGCCAGTCCTCATGCAGCGTTCGCCAGCCGATCGGCAGCAGGATCAGAACGGCTAGAATCCAGCGCAGGAAGACCAGCGTCATCGGCGAAATGTGGTCGACCGCCAGCTTGCCGGCCACGGAGTTGCCGCCCCACAGCAAGGTGGTGAACAGCAGGAACAGGTAGGCGGCTCGATGCATCGTGACATTCCGGCCAGACAGAGGGAATTTGACGTCGGTGTGGGACTATTGCGACCGCTAGCCCAAGTAAATGATGTCAAAGACGAAAATTGTTGTGCCTCGGAGCGTTTTTGGTGGCAAAGAGTGGTCGCGCTCGCCGGGTCTTGACGCTATAGAGCGACGTGCGTGCAATTGGACGCTACAAGTACGCGTCGGAAGGCTTTAATCCTCGCGTCGTGCTCTCCGAAAATCGATTCCGTTTTGGGGGCCGATGCGATAGAGGCCTGTCGTTTCGAACTGTTTTCAAGCTGCTCGTGCGGCGTCTCAAGGGAAAAGAAATATGGCCAATGTGGTGGTCGTCGGCTCGCAATGGGGCGATGAGGGCAAAGGCAAGATCGTAGACTGGCTGTCGGAGCGCGCCGACGTCGTCGTGCGCTTCCAAGGCGGCCACAATGCCGGCCACACGCTGGTCGTCGACGGCAAGGTCTACAAGCTGTCGCTGCTGCCGTCCGGCGTGGTGCGGCAAGGCAAGCTGTCCATCATCGGCAATGGCGTCGTCTTCGATCCGCACGCTTTCGTTGCGGAGGTTGCGAAATTGAAGGCGCAGGGCGTCGAGGTGACGCCAGACCGCCTGAAAATAGCCGAAAACACCGCGCTTATCCTGTCCTTGCACCGGGAGCTGGACGGATTCCGCGAGGACGCCGCGTCCAATTCCGGAACGAAGATCGGCACGACCCGCCGCGGTATCGGTCCCGCCTACGAAGACAAGGTGGGCCGGCGCGCGGTCAGGGTGATGGATTTGGCGGATTTGGAAACGCTACCCTTGAAGGTCGACAGGCTGCTGACGCACCACAATGCGCTGCGGCGCGGGCTTGGCCATGCCGAAGTCACGCATGAGGCGATCATGAGCGAGCTGATTTCCGTCGCTGACGAGATCCTGCCCTATATGGACCGCGTCTGGAAAATCCTCGACGACAAGCGCCGCGCCGGCGAGCGCATCCTGTTCGAGGGCGCGCAAGGCACGTTGCTCGACATCGATCATGGCACCTATCCGTTCGTCACCTCGTCAAATACCGTTGCCGGCCAGGCCGCTGCCGGGTCCGGTGTCGGCCCGGGCGCCATCGGCTATGTGCTCGGCATCACCAAGGCCTATACCACGCGTGTTGGCGAAGGCCCGTTTCCGACCGAGCAGAAGAACGAGATCGGCGAGTTCCTGGGCACGCGTGGCCATGAATTCGGCGTCGTCACCGGCCGCAAGCGCCGCTGCGGCTGGTTCGATGCCGTGCTGGTCCGCCAGGCCGTCGCCGTCAACGGCATCAAGGGCATTGCGCTGACCAAGCTCGATGTGCTCGATGGACTGGACGAGATCAAGGTCTGTACCGGCTACCGCCTCGACGGCGAGGCGATCGATTACCTGCCGGCCAGCCAAGGCGCGCAGGCGCGCGTCGAACCGGTTTACGAGACGCTGGAAGGGTGGAAAGGCACCACCGCCGGCGCGCGCAGCTGGAACGATCTGCCGGCCCAGGCGGTGAAGTACGTCCGCCACATCGAAGAGCTGATCGGCGCGCCGGTCGCACTCCTTTCCACCAGCCCTGAACGGGACGACACGATACTTGTGACCGATCCGTTTCAAGACTAGTTTCTCAGCCTTTCCGGGCATTGCGGCTGATTTGCGGGGGCCGGCCCAGAAACAAATGCAGGTCGACTGAAGCATGGTAGATTTTGTTGGTGCCCTGAAAAAGACGCTAGACAAGCTTGATAAGCCGTCGGCGGAAGTGCGCGCCAAAGTTTATGACATGGCGCGTTCGACGATCGCGAAGAAAATTGCCGAACGCGATCCGCCGTTTGCGCCGTCGGATGTCGCCAGGCAGAAGCGCGCACTCGAAGACGCCATCGCAAGCGTTGAGCGAGAATATGCTAAACCGGCACCGGCATCCGATCCGCTGGCGGAACTGGAGGACATCTTCTCCTCCATCGACCGCAACAAGAACCAGCCCAGCCATGTCCGGCAGCCGGCAAAGACCGAGCCAGCAACGACCGGGCCAGCAAAGACCGGGCCGGCCCAGACTGGGCCGGCATGGCAGTCCACGCCCGCCAAGGCGGTGCCGAACTGGCAAAAGCCGCAGCCCGTCGCTCTTCCTCAAGAGCGCGCTGGTCCGCCGCCGTCCGATATGGATCTTCCGACGGCCGATGACCAAGACAGCGTTTTTCGGGGCGACGACTTTTCCAACGACGGCGGCCCCGCGGAGGACAGGTTCCAGCGACTCCATCCTGCCGAGCGCAGGCGCAGCTATGGCGGCGTGATCGCCGCCGCCATTGCCCTGCTGGTCATTGCCGGTGGCGGTTATGGCATCTGGCTGAACAAGGATGCGTTCGGCAGCATGCTCGGCCTCGACGAGACCAAAGCCGTCGCCACCGAACCGCTGGTAAAACCAGCCCCGGCCAAGCCGGTGGCCGATGCGGCCGTACCGGCCGCCGCGCCTCCGACGGAGGCCGGCGAGGGCGCGAAGTTTACGCAGCGCCTTACGCCCGAGGGCCACGAAGTCGATCCCGGCCCCGCGGTCGGGCAGGCGGGCATCGGCGAAGGCGAATCCGTCGCCGCACTGACCACGCCGCCGTCGGCCGCTCAAGCGCCGACCACCCCGGCACCCGCCGCGCCGGCACCGGCCGCACCCGCCGACACGCAAGCCACGGCCAATGCTCCAGCAGTCGATGGGTCCGCTGCGCCAACGCCCGCAACGCCGCCCGATGCTGCAGCTACTCCGCCAGCCCCTGCAACGGCCGCCCCACCGCCCGCGACGGCAGCGGCACCGACGGTAGTTCCGCCGCAAGCCGCGTTGGCCGTCGGCCAGAAGGCGATCTTCTACGAGGAGCGCACCAGCACCGCTCAAGGCTCGGCCGAGCCCGGCAACATCGTCTGGTCGCTGGTGCAGGAATCGCCCGGCGGCGACCTGCCGCCCGAGCCGGCGATCCGTGCCGAGGCGACCATTCCAGGCAAGGATATCCAGTTGCGCATGACGATCCGTCGCAACACCGACCAGACGCTGCCGGCCAGCCACATCATCGAGATGATCTTCCTGACGCCTAATGGCTTCGAGGGCGGCGGTGTCGACAACATCTTGCGTGTCGCCATGAAGGGCTCCGAGCAGGATGCCGGCAGCCCGCTGATCGGCATCCCGGCCAAGATCGCCGATGGCTTCTTCCTGGTTGCGCTCAACGACACCAAGGCGGATGAAGACGCCAATCTGACCTTGCTCAGAGGTCAGGACTGGATTGACGTGCCGGTCGTCTACAAGACCGGGCGGCGGGCGCTGCTCACCATGGAAAAGGGAATTCCCGGCGAGAAGGTATTCGACGAGGCGCTGAAGGCCTGGCAGACAAAGACGGCGGGGTGAGGCCGGCTCACCAGCCCAACGCCTCCTTGGCTCAGAAGCCTTGGAACAGCATGTCGAGCGCGCTCACGATGTCTTCGTGATGCCTGGTCAGATTCAGTCGGCTCTCGCCCAGTTCCGTCGCCGCAACCGTGGCGATCAAATGGGTGGCCATGACCAATTTCCGACCATTGATCTCGAAAATGGGATGGAGCCTTCGCATTGGTGATGGCGCCATCGCAACCGGCAGCAGCGGGACGACCACCCGGGTCTTGAAGTGGTCGAGCAGATCGGCCTGGACGTCGAGGAGATAGCCGCCTTCGATGCTACTCGCGAAGACGTCGTAGCGCGCCATCAGAAGTGCCGATGTTCTGCCAGCGGAATACCGTGTTTTTCGACATATTCGTTCCACGCATCTATCGTCGCGCGGTTCTCAAGCTTCCACAGCCGCGTCTTCTCGGCGGCCACTGCCTCTGCGATGCCGGCTTCAGCGGCGCGCGAGACATTCACATCGAGCCCCTTGGCTTCCTTCATGAGCTTTGAGTCGATCGACAGATTTGCCGGCTGACGAACCGCATTCACAGCTATCTTGCGCATGATCACCTCCGCAGCATGCGCATAATATATGCGCACTCCTGTCTAGCCGCAATGACAAGGTGCTTGAACTCGCGAATTACCCCTCCATCTCCTCGCGCAGCATCTCGAGTTCCAGCCATTCCTCCTCGAGCGCTGCCAGTGTGACGCGCTCCTTGTCGAGCGCGGCAATCGTCTTCTGGAACGAGGCCGGGTCGCGCTCGTAATAGGCCGGATCGGCGATGTTGTTCTCCAGCCGCGAGATCGAGGCCGACACCGCCTCGATCTTCCTGGGCAAGGTTTCCAGCGCGAATTTCTGCTTGAACGACAGTTTCTTTGCCGGGCCCTTGGGAGCGGCCGCGTTGCTCCTGCTTGCAGCCGTCGCCTCGCCGGTCTCTGCCTTCGGCCGCGCCTTGCGGTCGTCCAGCCTGGTGCCGCCGCGCTGCGCCAGCATGTCGGAATAGCCGCCGGCATATTCGATCCAGCGGCCATCACCATCCGGCGCGATGATGCTGGTCACGGTGCGGTCGAGGAAATCGCGATCGTGGCTGACCAGGATCACCGTGCCGGCAAAGCCGGCGACCAATTCCTGCAGCAACTCCAGCGTCTCCATGTCGAGGTCGTTGGTCGGCTCGTCGAGCACAAGCAGGTTTGCCGGCCGCGCCAAAACGCGGGCGAGAATCAGCCGTGCCCGCTCGCCGCCCGAAAGCTCGCGCACCGGCGTGCGCGCCTGTTCCGGCTTGAACAGGAAGTCTTTCATGTAAGAGACGACGTGGCGCTGTTCGCCATTGATGACCAGGTTCTCGCCGCGACCGTCGGTGAGATACTGCGCCAGTGTCTCCTGTGGATCGACGGCCTCGCGCTTCTGGTCGAGCGTGGCGATCTCCAGATTGGTGCCGAGCCGCACCGTGCCTGCGTCTGGCTTCAATTCGCCGGTCAGCATCTTCAACAGTGTCGTCTTGCCAGCGCCGTTCGGCCCGACCAGGCCAACGCGATCGCCGCGCTGGATGCGGGTCGAGAATCCCTTGACCACGGTCAGATCGCCAAAGCTCTTCTCGATGTTCTTGGCTTCAATCACCAGCTTGCCGGATTCGGCGGCGTCGCTGGCTGTCATCGTCGCCGCACCCTCGGCGCCGCGATGACCGCGAAAGCGCTGGCGCATGGTCTGCAACTCACCGAGCCGGCGCATGTTGCGTTTGCGCCGCGCTGTCACACCATAGCGCAGCCAGTGCTCCTCGCGCACGATCTGGCGACCGAGCTTGTGCTGCTCGCGCTCTTCCTCCTCCAGCACCGTGTCGCGCCATTCCTCGAAATAGCCAAAGCCCTTGTCGAGACGGCGGGTCTGACCGCGGTCGAGCCAGATTGTGGCGCGTGACACGCGCTCGAGAAAACGGCGGTCATGCGAGATGACGACCAGTGCCGAGGAGGTACGGGCAAGCTCCTCCTCCAGCCATTCGATGACCGACAGGTCAAGATGGTTTGTCGGCTCATCGAGGAGGAGAATGTCGGGCTCCGGCGCCATGACGCGGGCGAGTGCCGCACGCCTCGCCTCGCCGCCGGAGAGGTCGTTCGGCCGTTCTTCGCCGGTCAGGCCGAGATGCTCCATCAGATAGGTGGCGCGATAGGGATCGTCGGCGGGCCCGAGCCCCGCCTCGACATAGGCGCGGACGGTCGCAAAACCGTCCATGTCGGGCATTTGCGGCAAGTAGCGCACGGTTGCCGAAGGCTGGCGGAAGACTTCGCCGTCCTGCGGCTCGATCAGCCCGGCGGCGATCTTGAGCAGCGTCGACTTGCCCGAACCGTTGCGGCCGACCAGGGCGATCTTGTCGCCAACTGAGGCCGTCAGGGCGGCACCGTCGAGCAGCGGCGTGCCGCCAAAGGTCAGCTTTATCCCGTCGAGATTGAGAAGCGGCGGTGCCATGTCAGCTTTCAGGTAAGGGAAAAGGATGCGCGAGCAGCAGCGCGCGGCCGCTGGCCAGCGCGATTTCCAACCGGCCCCTGACCTCGTTGGAAATGGTCAGCGACGAGCCGAACGCAACCTCGACGTGGTCGAGCGGCCATTTGGCACCGGTGACGCTCAGGCCGGCGAGATCGGAGAAGCCGAGCACCGAAAACAGCGTGCCGTCGGCATAGTCGAAGCCAGCCTTTCCGGGCAGCAAGGGAATGCCTTCCTGTGCGCCGCTGGTCAAAAGCACTTCCGTCCCGCCTTCCGCCAGCCGGACGCTCAGCGCCATATGCAGGAAGATGTGGTCGGTGCGTTTGCCGCCGAAAGCGCCTGCGAGCACAAGGCTGGTCGCACCGCGTTCGAGCGCGGCAGCGATAGCGAGTTCACCGTCGGTCTTGTCCTTTTCGGCGGGAAACACCTGCCGTGGTACGGCGGCCAGATCCTCCGGCAACTCGGCAGGCACGGAATCGAAATCGCCGACCCAGAGTTCCGGCCTCAGGCCCAGCATACGGGCATGGCCGATGCCGGCATCGGCAGCGATGACGCGCGAGCCTTCGACCTGGCGGTCGAGCAGCGGCGTGCGGATGAGATCGCCGCCAAGCAGGATGGTGAATTTGCTCATATCTCGTGGCCCTTACCAGCCCTGCCCCAGAAACGGAAGAATGAAACGGAAGATGAAACGGCAGACGAAACGGAAGGCTGGGCTTTGGATGCCTGGCAAACTTCCGCTTGCGCAGCACTTCGGCCGGGCCTATGTGTCGAAACGCTCTAACGGGGTGCCGGACGCGATCTTCGCGGACCGGCTGAGAGGCAAGACTGCCAACCCGCTGAACCTGATCCGGTTTGTACCGGCGGAGGGATTAGACGTTTCGGACAGCCCGACGCCTCAATTCCTTTCAACGCGAACGAAGGAGGCGCCGATGCGCAGTTTTTTCCACTCTCTTGTCCCGATTGTCCTGCTTGCGGCATCCGCGCTCGCCCTGCCAGGGCAGGCATCGGCACAGGATAGACTGACCGTCTATACCTATGAAAGCTTCACCGCCGATTGGGGTCCGGGACCGGCGGTGAAGAAGGCCTTCGAGGCCGAGTGCAGTTGCGTCATCGAATTCGTCTCGGTCGCTGACGGCGTGGCGCTGCTCAACCGTGTGAAGCTGGAAGGGGCCGCCACCAAGGCCGATATCGTGCTTGGCCTCGATACCAATTTGACGGCGGACGCCAAGGCAACCGGCCTGTTTTCGCCGCATGGCGCCATATCGGATGTCAGCGTGCCGGGCGGCTGGCGCGACGATATTTTCGTGCCGTTCGACTATGGCTATTTCGCCGTCGTCTACAATACCGAAAAACTGAAGAACCCGCCGAAGAGCCTCAGGGAACTGGTCGAGGGCGATGCCGGAGAGAAGATCGTCATCCAGGACCCGCGCACCTCGACGCCGGGTCTTGGCCTGCTGTTGTGGGTCAAGTCGGTCTATGGCGACAAGGCGCCCGAAGCCTGGGCCAAGCTCAAAGCAAAGGTGCTGACGGTGACGCCAGGCTGGAGCGAGGCCTACGGCCTGTTCACCAAGGGCGAGGCGCCGATGGTGCTGTCGTATACCACGTCGCCGGCCTACCACATGGTCGCCGAAAACACCGAGCGCTACCAGGCGGCGTCCTTCGAGGAAGGCGAATACCTGCAGATCGAAGTTGCGGGGATCACCACTAAGGGCGCGAAGAACCCCCTGGCGGAAAAGTTCATCGCCTTCATGACCGGACCGAAATTCCAGGATGTCATTCCCGAAACCAACTGGATGTTCCCGGCCGGCAAGACCGACAAGCCGCTCAATCCGGCGTTCGACAAGCTGGTCAAACCGACCAAGACCTTGCTGTTCAGCCCGGAGGAAGTCGCGGCCCACCGCAAGGCCTGGGTCGATGAGTGGCTTGCGGTGATGAGCAAGTAGCTTTGGCCGATTGATCGAAGATGATCGCTCTACGGCGCCCCCCTCTGTCCTGCCGGACATCTCCCCCACAAGGGGGGAGATCGGACGGCACGGCGGCTTTCGCCAGTCGCCGATGTTGCTGGAATGAGCGGAGCGCTGAAACTGCCAATCTCACCCCTTGTGGGGGAGATGTCCGGCAGGACAGAGGGGGGCGCGAAGGAACGCAATCCTCACTAAGAATCTCGAATCTGGTGGTCTAGCGTGCAACGCGCACCATCATCTGACTCCCGCATCACCGCCGGCATCCTCGCGCTTGCGGCAATAGCACTTCTGCTCGGCGGAGCATTTGCAGGGCTGATCATCGAAGCCACACGCGACCCGTCCGGCGTCGCCTCCGCCTTCGATTCGTATCTCTTGCGTATCGTCCGTTTCACGCTCTGGCAGGCTCTGCTGTCGACCCTGCTCTCCGTCGCGCCAGCGCTGTTCGCCGCGCGTGCCCTGTCGCGGCATCCACAGTTTTTCGGGCGAGGCTTTATCCTGCAGCTTTTCGCCGTGCCACTGGCGCTGCCGGCCATTGTTGCTGCACTCGGTGTCTTGGCGCTCTATGGCCGCGCCGGCTATTTTGCCGGCACGCTGGGCGCGCTAGGCGGCCAGAGCTGGCCCGGCATCTATGGCCTGTCGGGCATACTCGTCGCCCATGTCTTCTTCAACCTGCCGCTGGCGACGCGGCTGTTCCTGGAGGCGTTGCAGACCGTGCCGGCCGACCAATGGCGGCTGGCGAGCCAGCTTGGCATGGGTGCTGCGCCGGCCTTCCGGCTGATCGAATGGCCGCCGCTGCGTGCGGCCTTGCCGGGCGTTGCCGGGCTCGTTTTCATGCTGTGCATCACCTCCTTCACCATCGTGCTTACGCTCGGCGGCGGACCCAGCGCGACGACGCTGGAGGTTGCCATCTACCAGGCGCTGCGTTTCGACTTCGACCCGGCGCGGGCTGTGACGCTGACCCTGCTGCAGATTGCCCTAACCTTCGTGGTCGTGCTGGCCTTGACGCGGCTTGGCGCCAATATGACCGGCGACGCCAATCTGCCGGTGGCGCCGCGCCGGTATTTTTCAGCCGGTGCGGCCGAGACCGTCCTGAACGCGCTGGTGATCGGGCTGGCACTGCTATTTGTCGCCGGGCCGATGGCGGCCACGCTGGCGGCCGGGCTTGGCGCCGATCTCGGCCGCCTGGCCGGCGAGAGCGCGGTGCGGCAAGCGACGGCGACCAGTGCCGTGCTGTCCGTCTTATCGGCGCTGCTCTCCCTGGCGCTGTCGCTGTCGCTGGTCATGGCGCGCCGGGCGCTGGCGCTCACCCGGCGGACAGGCCGACGGACGGTGCTCGAACATCTGGCCGACACCGGTGCGGGGTTCGTCCTGGTGGTGCCGCCCATCGTCATCGGCGCCGGCTGGTTCCTCCTCCTGCGCACTGTCAGCGATGTCTTTGCGATCGCCCCTGTCATGGTCGTTGCGGTCAATGCGGTGATGGCGATGCCGTTCGCCATCCGCGCCATCCGCCCTGCCTATGACGCGGCGAGCGAACGCCACGAACGGCTTTGCGCACAGCTTGGCATCTCGGGCTGGAACCGGTTGCGGCTGATCGACTGGCCGTCGCTGCGGCGGCCGCTCGCCACCGGCTTCGCTTTCGCCATGGCGCTGTCGCTCGGCGATCTTGGCGTCATTGCGCTGTTCGGCAGCGATTCCGTGCAAACCTTGCCCTACCTGCTGCTGGCCCGCATGGGCAGTTACCGCACCGAGGATGCGGCCGGGCTGGCGCTGCTGCTCGGCCTTGTCTGCCTGGCGCTGGTGCTGACCGCGGACTGGATGGGAAGGAGGGAGAAATCATGATGCCGATCAGCCCGGAACGCTCCATTTCGGTGGAAAAAGGCGCGGCCGTGCGGCTCGATAATGTCTCGTTCAGCTATGGTGAAACGCCGCTTATGTTCGATGTCGATTTCCCGGCATCGGAAATCACCGCCATCATGGGGCCGAGCGGTTCGGGAAAGTCGACACTGCTCAATCTGGTGGCCGGTTTCGAGGCGCCACGGTCAGGCCGCGTGCTCATCGGCGGCGCCGACGTCAGCACTGCGCCGCCATCAGCGCGGCCGGTATCGATGGTGTTCCAGGAAAACAACCTGTTTGCCCATCTGTCCCTCGAGCAGAATGTCGGGCTCGGCCGCTCGCCTTCGCTCAGGCTGAGCGAGGCTGACCGCGCCGCAGTCACCGCAGCGCTGAAGCGCGTCGGCCTTGCCGGCAAGGAAAGCCGACTGCCGCGCGAACTCTCCGGCGGCGAGCGGCAGCGCGTCGCGCTCGCCCGGGTTTTAGTGCGCGACCGGCCGGTGCTGTTGCTCGACGAGCCGTTCGCTTCGCTCGGACCGGCACTGCGCGATGACATGCTCGACCTGGTGGCCGACGTCCATTCGGAGCAGCGCATGACGGTGCTGTTCGTCACGCACCAGCCGGACGATGCGCGCCGCATCGGCCAAAACATGGTTTTCCTGGATGGTGGCACGGTTGCCGCGACGGGCACCGCCGCCGATTTTTTCGTTGGGGCTGGACCGGACGCATTCCGACGCTATATCGGCTCGGGTCCGTTTGCGGCTGGATCACGAGATGTTGCCCGGAAGCGGACATAATTTACGGTCAAACCGGAGGAAGGCGAAGCGGCGCTTGCTTGCCATGGTCGAGGTAGTGTGGCTAGGTCCGCCAGGAGCTGGTCCGGCCTGGACCGTGATTTGCCCTTGCTGCCTCGTATCTGTCGGACGCACGAAGGACGCCGTAGAACTTGATTTTGCGCGTGATGCTTTCCGGAAATCGCGCCAGATTTTCGCGGTCACGTCACAGGACTTGAAAGGAAGCCGACCTGCCGACCGGCATCGACAATCGGAGGCTGAAACCGCTGGCGCGCTTTCTGGCGCTGGCCGGCCTTGCCGTGGCGCTGGCAAGCTGCCAGATGTTCACGCCTCCCGACGTGCAGGAATCGGGCTTCCAGCCCTCCGACAAGCCGATTACGGTCGACAATGTCGCCGCTAACAGCAGGCTCGCCGAACTGGCGAAGGCGCAGCACCCGCGCATCCTCGCCACCTATGGCGGCGAGTATTCCGACCCCAAGCTCGAGCGCATGGTGGCCAAGGTCGTCGGCAGACTGACCGTGGTGTCGGCCAACCCGACCCAGACCTACCGCATCACCATCCTCAACTCGCCCAACGTCAATGCCTTCGCGCTGCCGGGCGGCTATCTCTACATCACCCGCGGCCTGCTGGCGTTGGCCAACGATTCAGCCGAGCTTGCCGCCGTCATTGCGCATGAGATGGGCCACGTTACGGCCAATCATGGTCTGCAGCGCCAGCAGCTGGAAGCCGAAGAGGGGTTGGCGACCAAGGTCGTTTCGGACGTGCTCGGCGACAACCCGACGGCCAAGGCGGCGCTGATCCGCGGCAAGCTGAGGCTGGCCCAGTTCTCGCGCAATCAGGAGCTGGAGGCCGATGCCATCGGCATCAAGTCGATCGGCGAAGCCGGTTTCGACCCCTACGCCGCCGGCCGCTTCCTGCAGTCGATGTCGGCCTATACCGATTTCCGCTCGATCAGCGGCGCCACCGACGCCAGCCTCGACTTCCTGGCGACGCACCCCAACACGCCGCAGCGTATCGATCTCGCGCAGCGCCACGCCCGCCAGTTCGGCGCGCCCGGTGTCGGGTCGCGCGACCGCGATTCATTCCTTGCCGGCATAGACGGGCTGCTCTACGGCGACACGCCGGAGGAAGGCTATGTGCGCGGCGAAACCTTCCTGCATCCTGGCCTCGGCGTGTCGTTCTCAGTGCCCAACGGCTTCATCATCGACAATTCGGCGGCGGCGGTGACGGCCACAGGCCCGGGCGACATGGCAATCCGCTTCGACGGCGTTTCGATCGACAAGGACCGCTCGCTGACCGACTACATCCGCAGCGGCTGGGTTGCCGGCCTCGACGACAGCAGCGTGCGTCAGGAAACGATCAACGGCAACGAAGCGGCGACCGCGCATGCCGGCGCCGATGGCTGGCAATTCGATATTGCGGTGATCCGCGCCGGCGGCCAGGTCTACCGCTTGCTGACTGCTGCACCGTCGGCCAGCACCTCGCTGGGCACGGTGGCGCGCTCGGTCAGCGGCTCGTTCCGTATTCTGAGTGCAGCCGAGAAGGCTGCGCTGAAGCCGCTGCGCATTCGCATCGTCACGGTGCGGCCCGGCCAGACAATGGGCTCCCTGGCCGCACAGATGGTCGGCGTCGACCGCAAGCTGGATTTGTTCAGGGTGCTCAACGCGCTGTCGCCGGGTGCTGCGGTTTCGGCCGGCGACAAGGTTAAGATCGTCACCGACAAATAGCAGCCGACGCGATTCAGGCTGCGAGAAATTCCGGATTCTGCTTTACCAGCGCCGCCTTGAGCTTTTCCATGGCGCGCGCCTCGATCTGCCGGACACGTTCCTTGGAGATGCCGAGCGTCTCGCCGAGCGCTTCGAGCGTCGCGCCCTCGTCGCTCAGCCGGCGTTCCTCGATAATCCTGAGCTCGCGCGCATTGAGAGCGCCGAGCGCCGTCTTCAGCCACACCGAGCGGCGTTCGACGTCGATCGTATCGCCGACGACCTCATCGGGCAGCGGGTCATCCGAAACCAGGAACTCCATCCGCTCGGTTGCGCCCGCATCGTCGGCAAGCGGCGTGTTGAGCGAGCTGTCCGGCGCCGAAAGGCGGGAATCCATCATCGCCACATCGGCCTCCGATACCCCGAGAGCCGCCGACACTTCGCGGTAGAGCGTGGCATTCGACGTCTGCTCGGCGCCGTTTGCCAGGCGGGCGCGCAGACGCCGCAAGTTGAAGAACAGCGCCTTTTGCGCGGAGCTGGTGCCGCCGCGCACGATCGACCAGTTGCGCAGGATATAGTCCTGCATCGATGCGCGGATCCACCATGTCGCATAGGTCGAGAACCGCACCTCGCGCTCGGGCTCGAAACGGGCCGCGGCCTCCAGCAGCCCGACATGGCCTTCCTGGATCAGGTCGCCCAGCGGAAGGCCGTAGTGGCGAAACCGCGACGCCATGGAAATGACCAGCCGCATATGCGCGACGGTAATGCGGTGCAGCGCGTGCTGGTCATTGTTTTCCTTCCAGCGCAGCGCCAGGAGATGCTCTTCGTCACGTTCCAGATAAGGGGCTTTCATCGCCGCGCGAACCATGGTCCGTCCTGCACTGTCTTCCATCATGCCGCGCTCCTGCTTCAGGCGTTGCGGTGCGATCGAATCGTGAGTTGGCGCCGATGGTTGAAATGGCGGCGCCGCGCCCTACAACAGCGAAGAACGTGCCATGCGGGGGAATGTTCCCCCGGACTGTCATGTCGATTGCGCTGTTCCAGGCGATTCGCCACCGGCCTTGACTCAGCCGGATGGCCCCGGGAACTGCTGGTTGAGAATTGGATTTCAAGGGCGCGAGATTTTTGAAATTTAGTTTCTTATTCCGGCATCGCGCATCTGTCATTTTCCGGCACTCGCAATGACGCCGGACATCGGCCAAGGACGGGATCACAGAAAAATGAAATGGCTCAAATCGCTCATCATCGCCGGAACGCTGCAGGTTCTGGCCATCGCTGCCGGTCATGCCGGCGCCAATCTCGACCAGATCAAGCAGTCCGGCGTCTTCAAGGTCGGTACGGAAGGAACCTATGCGCCCTTCACCTATCATGATGCTTCCGGCGCGCTCGTCGGCTTCGACGTCGAGATCGCGCGGGCCATCGCCGAGCGCCTCGGCGTCAAAGCCCAGTTCCTCGAAGGCAAATGGGACGGGCTGATCGCCGGTCTCGACGCCAACCGCTACGATGCCGTCATCAACGAGGTCGGCATCACCGAGGCGCGCAAGGCCAAATATGACTTTTCTGATCCCTACATCGCCTCCAAGGCGGTGCTGATCGTGCGTGGCGACAACACCGATATCAAGAGCTTCGCCGATCTCAAGGGCAAGAAGGCGGCGCAGTCGCTGACTTCGAACTTCGGCAAGCTGGCTGAAACCAACGGCGCCGAACTCGTCGGCACCGACGGCTTCGACCAGTCGATCCAGCTTCTTCTTACCGGCCGCGCCGACGCCACCATCAATGACAGTCTGTCCTTCCTCGACTTCAAGAAGCACAAGCCCGACGCCAATGTGAAGATTGCTGCGCAGGAGGAAAACGCCGACTATTCCGGCGTCATCGTGCGCAAGGGCGATCCGGAACTGGTGGCCGCCATCAATAAGGCGCTGGCCGACATCAAGGCCGACGGCACCTACAAGAAAATCGCCGACACCTATTTCGGCCAGGACGTTTCGAAGTAAAACGGCTTTCTCGTGTGGGCCGAACGCCGGCCCGCGTCGTTCATACCGCGGCGAGCTGTCTTTTGACGGCCCGCCGCTTTCGCGTGATGTGAGCGACGGCAATCTGGCAAGGAGGAGCCTTCGTGCCGCACTGGCTGCAACTGATGCTGGAATCCCTGCCTACGCTGCTGTGGGCCGCACTGATCTTAACCGTGCCGTTGACGCTGCTGTCGTTTGCATTCGGTCTTGTCCTAGGCCTGGTTGTGGCGCTTGTCCGGCTGTTCGGTCCCAAACCGCTGGTCGCCGTGGTCCGCTTCTACGTCTGGATATTCCGCGGCACGCCGCTTCTCGTGCAACTGTTCCTGATCTTCTACGGCCTGCCATCGGTCGGCATCCTGCTCGACGCCTTTCCGGCAGCACTGATCGGCTTTACCTTGAACATCGGCGCATATTCGTCGGAAATCATCCGCGCCGTCATCGGTTCGGTGCCCAAGGGTCAGTGGGAAGCGGCCTATTCGATCGGCATGACCTGGGCCCAGGCAATGCGGCGCACCATTCTTCCACAGGCGGGGCGCGTCGCCGTGCCGCCGCTGTCCAACACCTTCATCTCGCTGGTCAAGGACACTTCGCTCGCCGCCGCCATCACCGTGCCGGAGATGTTCCAGGCGGCCCAGCGCATCGTCGCCACCACCTATGAGCCGCTGATCCTCTATGTCGAGGCAGCGGCTCTCTATCTGGTCATGAGCTCCGTGCTGTCGGCCTTGCAGGCGCGGCTGGAAACGCGGCTCAACCGTTATGGCGGCTTCCTGGAGGCGCGCGCATGATCGGCCTCACCAACATCGAAAAGCGTTTCGGCGACAATTTGGTGCTGAAGGGCGTGACCGTCACCATCGAGGAAGGCAGCGTTACGGCGCTTGTCGGGCCCTCGGGCGGAGGGAAGAGCACGCTTTTGCGCTGCATCAACCTGCTCGAGCTGCCGACTTCAGGCACGGTGCGGATCGGCGACGATGCACTCGAGTTCCACCCCGGGGGCAGGGTCTCGACCAGGGATATCCAGCGGCTGCGGCTGCAGACCGGCATGGTGTTCCAGAATTTCCAGCTGTTTCCGCATCGTACTGCGATCGAGAACATCATGGAGGGGCTGGTGACGGTGCTGAAATGGCCCAAGGAGAGGGCGCGCGAACGGGCGCTGGCCCTGCTCGAAAAGGTCGGCATGGCGCACAAGGCCGATGCCTGGCCGGCGACGCTGTCAGGCGGCCAGCAGCAGCGCGTAGCGATTGCCCGGGCTCTGGCGCCTTCGCCGAAAGTCCTGCTCTGCGACGAGCCGACCTCTGCACTTGATCCGGAACTGGCGCAGGAGGTGGTCGACGTGCTCGGCAAGCTCGCCAGCGAGGGCACGACCATGGTGATGGCGACGCATGATCTGCGGCTCGCCTCGAAGATCGCGCGGGAAGTGGTGTTCCTCGATGCCGGCAACATCGTCGAACAAGGGCCGGCCGCGGTGTTGTTCAGCAACCCCGAGCGCCAGCGGACCAAGCGGTTCATCGCCACGCTGAAGCAGGAGGCGGAAAGGGAAGGCGGCGGCAAGAGCTAGAATGGCCATTACCGGTCCGCCAAAACAAAAAACCCGGCGCGAGGCCGGGTTTTTCTGAATTCGAAGGCGAAAAGGCTCAGGCAGCTTCTTCCTGCTCGGCTTCCTCATTGTCGGCCTTGGCGCCGCGCTTGGGGCCTTTGTTGAGGTTCACCTCGATGAGGCGAACCGCTTCGGTCTCCGACATGCGGTTGACGGCCGCGATCTCCCGGGCCATGCGGTCGAGGGCCGCCTCGTAGAGCTGGCGCTCGGAATAGGACTGCTCCGGCTGGTTGTCGGCGCGATAGAGGTCGCGCACCACTTCCGAGATCGAGATCAGATCGCCGGAGTTGATCTTGGCGTCATATTCCTGGGCGCGGCGCGACCACATGGTGCGCTTGACGCGGGCGCGGCCCTGCACGACCTTCAGCGCGCGCTCGACATAATCCTCTTCCGACAGCTTGCGCATGCCGATCGAGGTCGCCTTGGCGACCGGCACCTTGAGGCGCATCTTGTCCTTCTGGAAGTCGATGACGAACAGCTCCAGCTTGTGGCCCGCGACTTCCTGCTCATCGATCGAGACGATCTGGCCGACACCATGCGCCGGATAGACGATGTACTCGCCGGTCTTGAAACCGTGGCGCGCTGCGGTGGACTTCTTCTGCGGGGTGATCGTTGCCATTACGCCCTGAACTCCTTGTTGTGGTACCGGCATCGTGCCGGCCCGAACTCGTGCGACCGGGGTGACCGGTCCTTAGCCACACAACGATGAACTCACCGGAAAGGCCAGGACCGGCAAATCGCAACATTGCGACCGCCTGCCCCAGATCGCTCTGGTCCGGATTGAGAAATTCACCTTTCAGTGATTTGGGGCGTTTGCGCCATAAATCGACGTTGTGTCACCGGCATGTTTGGCTGATATAACACAAAAAGTCGGAAGAATCAAGGTTTTGCTGCACGCGCGAAGGCCACGCGCCGTCGCCGCCTGTCAAGGCAGTTAATGTATCACGTCTGTTAAGCGGCGTCAGGCCGCCGCAGCTGGCCGGCTCGTCAGTCGCCTTCGCCGGGCTCGGGGGAGAAATATTTCTCGAACTTGCCAGTTTCGCCATCGAAAGTTTTAGCGTCGGCCGGCGGCTCCTTCTTGGCGGTGATGTTGGGCCATTTCTCGGCATATTCGGTGTTGATCTGCAGCCATTTGTCGAGGCCCGATTCGGTATCGGGCTTGATCGCGTCGGCCGGGCATTCCGGTTCGCAGACGCCGCAATCGATGCACTCGTCCGGGTGGATGACGAGCATGTTCTCACCTTCGTAGAAGCAGTCGACCGGACAGACCTCGATGCAGTCCATGTATTTGCATTTTATGCAATTGTCGGTCACGACATAGGTCATTGGTCGGCTCCGGGACGTCCCATTTTGTTGGGCTTTTTTGGTGAGGTAACGCCTTTGTCCGCTGGTGGCAAGGGCGGCCCCTGCCAGCGGTGCCGCGGTTTCCGGAATGAAATTCCGGAAGGCCGGCAAAGCGGGCGTTCGACCTTGCTCAATCGTCGCCGAGCAGGTGGTCGGTCCGGCGGCGCTCCTTCTTCGTCGGGCGACCGCTGCCGGCCTCGCGCAACGGCGGCACCGCATCCGGAAGCCCCTCGCCCTTGGGCGCGGCGGGCGGCGACATGTCCTCGTAGAGCAGGCGGGCCTCTTCTGCCGGGCCACGCCGTACGCCGGTGCCAAGGACTTTCCAGACGAAGATCCGCCGCTCCAGCGTGATGGTCAAAACGTCGCCCGGCCGGACCGTATCGGAGGCCTGCGCTGCTTTGTCGCGATTGATGCGGACGCGTCCGGCGAGGACCAGCCTGGCTGCCAGCGTGCGCGATTTTACCGCGCGCGAGAAGAACAGCCACTTGTCGATGCGCTGGCGGGCATCAGTGACCATTGGACGAGCAGCTTACTTCTTCAGCTGGTCGCGCAACGCGGCGAGCTTGGCGAAGGGCGAGTCCGGGTCGAAGCGGACCGGGCGTTCCTCACGCGGTTTCGGCTGGAAGGCGGGCTTTGCGCCTTGGGCGCTGCCTTTGCCGTCCTGCCGGCCAGCCTTCCAGTCGGGCCGGTTTTCGCGCCGGTCGGGGCGTTCACCTTGCGGCTTGCCGGCGTGCTGCTCTCCAGCCTCGCCTTGCGGTTTAGGCTTGAACTTGCTGCGGTCGAAGCGCGGTTTGCCGGCGCCGACACGCGGGTCGTGGCGCCCCTGACGGGCGGGCCGGTCGCCTGGCGTCGGTTGCCCGCCGGCATCTACCGGCGCATCGCTGCGGCTGTCCGGCGCAGCTTGACCATTGCGCGCGCGATTGCCCCGTTGATTGTCCCGTGGGCGGTTGTCATGCTGGCGATGACGCGGGCGCTGGTCGAAACGACCCTGCCGCCACAATAGGATAGGTTTTGGCTCCTCCGCCTCCGGGGCAGCGTCGTCGGCGACTGCTTCCGCCGTCGCTGCAGGTTCGGCCGGCGATGCTTCCGTCGTTTCGAAGATCGGCGGCTCTGCCGGTGCCGTAGCCTCAGTTTCCGCCCCAAGTTCCGCCGCCCTTGGCTCAGCCGCTGGTTCTGCAGCCGCTTCGGCGGCGGGCAGGGTCTCTTGCGTGACTTCTGCCGCAGCTTCAGGGGCTGGAGCTTCCGCGACAGGCTGTGCCGCCGCTTCGGTCACAGCTTCAGCCGCCGCCTCCGCAACGGGAGCCGCATTCGACACGGGTTCCGAAGCCTCCGCCGGCGGCTCTGCCGCGGCAGATGCTTCCGCCATCCTCGCCTGCTCGACTCGCGCAGCCTCTTCCGCCGCCAGCTTTGCAGCAGCCGCTTCACGCGCGGCACTGTCCTGTGCTTCGAGCCGCGCCTTGACCTCGGCTGCCGGTTTGGCATCGGCGCGATAGCCGAGCCCCTTCAGGATTTCTTCCATGTCGTCGGCGGTGGCGCCGAGGATCGACATCATCGGCGGCGTCACCATGAAGGACTGGCCGTCATAGGCGCCGTCGGGGCGAGGCCCGAGGCCCGGCTTCCAGTTGGTCGCCGGCCGGATCAGGTCGGCCAGCCGCTCGAGAATATCGACGCGTACAGCACGCCGGCCAAGATTGCGGTAGCCGGCAAGCTTGTAGAAGGTCTTGTCGAACGTCGGATCGATGACCACCGAGGTGCGGCCGGAGGCCAGTGCGTGAACGACATCGCCGAAGCCGGGCTTGTCCTTGCCGTCGTTTCTCAGCGCCCACAGCAGCGTGATCAACCCGGCCGGCGCCGGCTTGATCAGCGCCGGCACAAAGACATGGTAGGCGCCGAAGCGCACGCCGAGGCGGCGAAGCGCCGCGCGGCCTTCCTGGTCGAGCGACTTCATCTCGTCGGCGATGTCGCGACGGTTGATGAGGCCGAAATGCTCGACAAGCTGGAAAGCGATGCCGCGGCCGATGCCGGTGATCTGCTCGGCATTCTTGAGGTCGACCAGCGGCTTCAGCAGGGATTCGATCTGGAAATTGACGAAGCGCTCGGCGCGCGCCGCAACCTTGTCGCGGGCCGGACCGGTGAGCTGCTCGTCGGCCAGCAGGACAAGACGCGGCTTCAAAGCGTCTTCGCCGGCGACCAGCGTGCCGATCGGCGCGCCGATCCAGCGCAGCGTGCCATCCGAACCCAGGGCGATGTCGCCATTGGCAGAGGCGCCGAAGCGCTCGGCCCGCGCCTCGAACTCGGCGGCAAGCGCCTTCTGCGCCGCCGCCCGCACCGCCTTGGCGTCCTCGCCGCCGGCGCTCTGGTCGGCGGTAAAGCGGAAACCCTGCAGCTCGCCGACATGATGGCCTTCGACGAGGACGGTTCCGGTTGGGCTGATTTCGGCTTCAGGCATCGTGTTTTCTCTAAGGCGCCGCATGAGGACGGAAGTCCTGCGGTCTACAAAACGTTTCGTCAACCGCTCATGCAGCGCATCCGACAATCTGTCTTCGATTTCGCGCGTCTTTTCCTGCCAGTGTGCCCGATCGGCCAGCCAGCCGGGCCGGTTGGAAACGAAGGTCCATGTGCGGATCTGGGCAATCCTGTGCGACAGCGTGTCGATGTCGCCTTCGGTGGTGTCGGCACGGCGCACCTGCTCGGCCATGTAGTTCTCGTCGACATGGCCATGCCTGGCAAGGTCCATGTAGATGGAGGCGATCAAGTCGGCGTGCTGGGCCGGCGCGATCTTCCTGTAGTCGGGCAGCGCGCAGGCTTCCCACAGCAGCGCCACGCGTCTGGCATCGGTGGTGAGTGCCCGGACGTCCTCGTCGCGCGACAGATGCTCGAGCGCCTGCGCGTCCACGGCCGGCAGTGCGCGCGTCAGGCCTTCGACCGGGGCGTTGGTCTCGATCGAGCGTTTCAGCGCATCGAGGTTGGCGAAATCGAAATGCGCGGTGCGCCACTGCAGCACTTTCACCGGGTCGAAATCATGCGCCTCGATTTTCTGGATCAGTTCCTCATCCAGCGGATCGACCTGGCCGGTGACGCCAAAGGTGCCGTCGCGCAGGTGCCGGCCGGCGCGGCCGGCAATCTGGCCGAGTTCGGCCGCCGTCAGGTTGCGGTACTGGTAGCCGTCGAATTTGCGGTTCTGGGCGAAGGCGACGTGGTCGAGGTCGAGGTTGAGGCCCATGCCGATGGCGTCGGTTGCGACGAGGTAGTCGACGTCGCCCGACTGGAACAGCGCCACCTGGGCGTTGCGGGTGCGCGGGCTGAGTGCGCCGAGCACGACGGCGGCACCGCCTTGCTGGCGGCGGATCAGCTCGGCAATGGCATAGACCTCGTCGGCCGAGAAGGCGACGATCGCGGTGCGCCGTGGCAGGCGGGTCAGCTTCTTCGAGCCGGCATAAGCAAGATGCGATAGCCGTGGCCGGGTCACCACCGACACGCCCCGCAGCAGGCGCTGCAGGATGCCGTGCATGGTGGCCGCGCCAAGCAGCAGCGTCTCCTGGCGGCCGCGCAGATGCAGGATGCGATCGGTAAAGATGTGGCCGCGTTCGAGATCGCCGGCGAGCTGGACCTCGTCGATGGCAACGAAGGCGGCGTCGGTCTCGCGCGGCATCGCTTCCACGGTGCAGACCGAGTATTTCGCGCCAGCCGGCTGGATCTTTTCCTCGCCGGTGATGAGCGCAACCTTATGGGCGCCGACCTTCTCGCAGACGCGCGCATAGACCTCGCGGGCAAGCAGCCTGAGCGGCAGGCCGATGACGCCGCTTTCATGCGCCACCATGCGTTCGATAGCGAGATGGGTCTTGCCGGTGTTGGTCGGGCCGAGCACGGCCGTCACGTCTCGGCCGGTCAGGATCAGCGGTTCAGTGTGTTTCGGATGGATGTTCATCGGCCTGGAAATAAGGCTCTCCGCCTCGCATTGTCGGGAGCGCGCCCATATTGGCCGCGTATGACAGGCGAC
The DNA here is from genome assembly GCF_040321535.1 of Mesorhizobium sp. M0340. Lineage (NCBI taxonomy): Bacteria > Pseudomonadati > Pseudomonadota > Alphaproteobacteria > Hyphomicrobiales > Phyllobacteriaceae > Mesorhizobium > Mesorhizobium sp. M0340. Next base: position 57,225 of record NZ_JAMYRR010000024.1, read on the forward strand.
ACATAGGGATTTCGGGCGCGAAGCGAAAGCGGAATGTGCCGAGGGCAGGCCGATTGGTCGCTTCAAAGCCAGAAAATCTGTTTCCGATTAACAGTTGGAACGAGTCTGGAACGAATCAGCGACGAATCACTGACTCGCGCTGATTCAGGGTTTGTTCACGGCTACATCTGGGTTTTCTGCCGGCGTACCTCACCACATGCTGAATCACGGAAACTGGCCCGATTCATGCAGGCGGCATCCAGGCGAGCACCACGGTTAACCTTTGCCGGTGAATGGTCGTGGCTGGCCAATCTGCTTCGCACAACATTATGAAATTATTGATGTTTCCTAACGCGCTTTAATCATTCTGAGGTGTTTTCAGCTGTCGTCGTTAACGTTCCGCTCAAAGCCGGAACGAATCGGCGACGAATCAGAGATAGCCGAAGTTTCTTGGTTTGTTCACCGCAACATGTTGTGTTGTGAACATCTTTTCCACCGAGAATCCACAGGCTGCCGGGCGGTTTTTGCACAGGCTGCGCAGCGGCCATTAACCTTTGCGTGCTGGTTCGGCACACACCGCCGTCATGGCCATCGGTCGGCGCACTTGCCGCATGAGGCTCAGACTCGGCCCCACGCTGAACGGCTTGTTCAAGGCACATCCTCTCCGACGGCATAGCGCTGCAATGTAGGGCCGACGGTCTGGATGATTTCGTCGTGAGACAGGGCGACGACCGGTGGTAGGCGCAGCAGGTAACGGCACATCGCCAAACCCAGCAGCTGGCTGGAAATGAGCCCGGCCCGCCGGCCCGCATCGGCGGGATCAGCGACCGCCGCAACCAGTGTCCTTACCTGGTTGGCAAATACATCGCGCAACTTTTCGGCGGCGAATTCGTTCGACGTCGCCGACCGCAGCAGAATTGCCATGCCGGTACCGTTGGCCGGATCTTCCCAGATTTCGAGAAATCGCCTGATCAGTGTCTTGCCGATGGCGGTTCGATCGATCACGCGCAGTGCCGGCAATTTCAGGTCGACGACCGCCGCTCTGGCGAATAGCTCGTCCTTGCTGCGGAAATAGCGGATCACCATGGCCGGATCGATCGAGGCATGGGCGGCGACGTTGCGGATGGAGGCGCCGTCATAGCCGTGCTTGGCGAACAGCAGCCTCGCGGCTTCGAGGATCTGGGCGCGGGTGCGGTCCGACTTGCTGGTTTTCTTCTGCTGATTCTCGCTCATGAAATCCATATGCCAACGGCTGTTGACAAATGCAATGGCTTCGGCTAGAAAGTCAACATGTGTTGATAAATGGAGAGAGAAAATGTTGCCAGATAAAACGGAAGTCCTGATTATTGGCGCAGGCCCGACCGGCTTGGCGCTGTCCATCGTGCTGCACCAGGCCGGGATCGACCATGTTCTGATCGACAGGCTTGGGGAGGGCCTTCAAACCTCGCGGGCCGGCGTCATCCACGCTCAGACGCTGGAAGCGTTGGAGCCGCTGGGCGTCAGGCAGCGGCTGAGCGAACTTGCCCTGAAGCTGCAGAATTTCGCCATCCGAGATCGCAGCCGGGCACTGCTCAAGCTCGATTTCGGAAAGCTTCCGTCGAGGCATCCATATCTGATGATGCTGCCTCAGAATCTCACCGAGCAGGTGTTTGCCGAGCGGATTACGGCCCTGGGCGGCGTGATCCACCGCATGGTCGAGGCCAAAGCGGTGGTTCAGGACACTGACGGTGCGCGCGTGACGGTGGTCGAAAACGGCCGCGAGAAGATCATATCGACACGTTACGTCGTTGGCGGCGACGGCATGCACAGCCTAGTGCGCAACTCGGCCAGCATAGAGTTCGACGGCGCGGCCTATGAGGCGTCGTTCGTTCTCGCCGACGTTCGTCTCGACTGGCCGGTTGGGCCAACCGAAGTGTCGCTGTTCTTTGCGCCAGCCGGACTGGTGGTGGTGGCGCCGCTCCCAGACGGATCGTACCGCGTCGTCGCGACAATGGACGATGCACCGGAAAAACCCGCAGTCGCAGACATACAGGTGCTGCTCGACAGCCGTGGGCCGACCAAAGAAAGAACCCGCGTGCTCGACCTGTCGTGGAGCTCGCGGTTTCGCGTGCATCACCGCTTGGTCCGGTCATACCGCAAGGGCCGGTTGTTCCTGATGGGCGATGCCGCGCACGTGCACAGTCCGGCGGGAGGGCAAGGCATGAATACCGGCATCGTCGACGCGGTCGTGCTTGGCCAATTGCTTGGCGACGTGGTGAACGGCGTGCGCCCCGAAGCGGAGCTCGAACTCTATGAAACGCTGCGACGCCCGGCAGCCCAAGAGGTGCTTGACCTGGCTGGCATGATGACCGGCATGGCACTTACCCGCAGTCCGGTGAAGCGGTTCGTTCGCAACCTCGTACTATCGGTGCTGAACCTCACACCATTCCTGAAGCGCCGCATCGCCTTGAAGCTGTCGGGCCTCAGTCGGGCGCCGCTTGCCCGGCTGCCGGCACCCGCGTGCGAGGCAGGTTCAATTACCCGAACCCAGCCTGAAGCCAGCCCAGCGCTGAAGCTTGCCGCGTGACAGCCCGGTTATCTGCCCGTACCTGCCGTCGGGCCGGTACGGGGGCATCCGCGACATCCCAAGCCTCAGCTAATGTACTGGCCGCCATTGGCTGAAATGGTCGAGCCGGTGATGAAACCGGCATCGTCGGAAGCGAGGAAGACGACGCAGCGCGCGATCTCCTCCGGCTCGCCGAGACGGCCGACCGGGATGTGCGGGATGACACGCTCGTTGAGCACCTTCTCGTCCATCGCCTTGACCATCTCGGTGGCGATATAGCCGGGGCAGATGACGTTGACGGTGATGCCGGCGCGCGCGCCTTCCTGGGCCAGTGCCTTGGTGAAGCCGATGTCGCCGGCCTTCGAAGCCGAGTAATTGACCTGGCCGACCTGGCCTTTCTGGCCGTTGATCGAGGAGATGGTGATGATGCGGCCGAACTTGCGGTCGCGCATTCCACCCCACAACGGATGCGTCATGTTGAAGACGCCGGAAAGATTGGTGTCGAGGACCTCTTTCCATTGCTCGCGCGTCATCTTGTGGAACATCGCGTCGCGGGTGATGCCGGCATTGTTGACCAGCACCGAGACGGGACCGAGATCGGCCTCTATCTGTTTGATGCCGGCGGCGCAGGCCTCGTAGTCGGCGACCGACCATTTGTACACCGGGATACCGGTCGCGGCCTTGAACTTTGCCGCCGCTTCCTCATTGCCGGCGTAGTTTGCGGCCACCGAATAGCCGGCGCTCTTCAAAGCGACCGATATCGCCGCGCCGATGCCGCGCGACCCGCCTGTGACGATTGCAACCTTTGTCATGTGTCCTCCCGGGAAATGCAGATGACTGAGCGTTGAAGCGGTCGGGTTTGCCCTCCATTCCCTACTCGCTTTGCGCCAGTATCCTACTCGTATCGCTTATCTCATCACAATGCTTCCACGCACATGGCAACGCCCATACCGCCGCCGATGCACAGCGTGGCAAGACCTTTCTTGGCACTTCTGCGGCGCATCTCGTAGACCAGCGTGTTGAAGATGCGGGCACCCGAGGCGCCGACCGGATGGCCGATGGCGATGGCGCCGCCATTGACATTGACGATCGCCGGGTCCCAGCCCATATCCTTGTTGACGGCGCAGGCCTGCGCGGCGAAGGCCTCGTTGGCTTCGACCAGATCGAGGTCGCCGACCGACCAGCCGGCCTTGGCCAGCGCCTTGCGCGAGGAGGGGATCGGTCCCGTCCCCATGATTTGCGGGTCGACGCCGGCGGTCGCCCAGGAAACGATACGCACCAGAGGTGTGATGCCGCGCCTTGCGGCTTCCGCTTCGGTCATCAGCACCACGGCTGCGGCGCCGTCGTTGATGCCGGAGGCATTGGCTGCTGTCACCGTGCCTTCCTTGTCGAACGCCGGCTTGAGTTTGGTCATGGCATCGATTGTCGCGCCGTGGCGGATGTATTCATCCTGGTCGACGACGGTGTCGCCCTTCCTGCCCTTGACTGTGAAGGCAACGATCTCGTCCTTGAATTTTCCGGCTTTCTGCGCGGCCTCGGCCTTGTTCTGGGAAGCCAGTGCGAACTGGTCCTGGTCGTCGCGGGTGATCTGGAACTGGCGAGCGACGTTCTCCGCGGTGTTGCCCATATGATAGCCGTAGAAGGCATCGGTCAGGCCGTCCTTGATCATGGTGTCGATCAGCTTGAAGTCGCCCATCTTGACGCCACCGCGCAGATGTTGCGCATGCGGAGCCATCGACATCGATTCCTGGCCGCCGGCAACGATGATCCTCGCGTCGCCCTGGGCGATCTGCTGCATGCCGAGCGCGATGGCGCGCAAGCCCGAGCCGCAGAGCTGGTTCAGGCCCCAGGAGGTAGCCTCCTGCGGCACGCCGGCGGCCATAGCCGCCTGCCGCGCCGGGTTCTGCCCTTGGGCCGCGGTCAGGATCTGGCCGAGAATGACCTCGTCCACCTCCTTGCCCTCGACGCCGGCACGGACAAGCGCTTCCCTGACGGCGACCGCACCCAATTCATGGGCTGGCGTGTTGGCGAAGGCGCCGTTGAAGGAGCCGACAGGCGTGCGCGCTGCACTGGCGACAACGATGGCGTTGGAAGCGGACATGTTCTTCTCCAGGCTTTCGGGGAACGATTTCGGGTGCCGTCGGGGACTTTTCTTGCCCTTTCCACAACCCGAGTCAAACCCGAAATAGGCGTGGCGTCCCACTGCCGCAAGCATGCCGCCCGTCGCTGCAACGGCGGCCCGTCCGTGCTGCGCAGCATAAAATATTCCCGCACTGCACAAACTGCTTGGATTCATGACGCTTTTGCGCATATCCTTTAAAAAGGCGCAATCGTTACCGGCGGCTTACTTAAGCTGCCCGGTGTCCGGGGAGGATGCAGATGGCCGCAAAAGACGAACCTATTGTTATCAAGAAATATGCTAATCGCCGTCTCTACAATACGGGCACCAGCACCTATGTGACGCTCGAGGATCTCGCTGAAATGGTCAAAAAAGGCGAGGACTTTACTGTCCAGGACGCCAAGACCGGTGACGACATCACGCATCCGGTGCTGACCCAGATCATCTTCGAGCTGGAGAACAAGGACGGGCAGAACATGCTGCCGATCCCGTTTCTGCGTCAGCTCATCGCCTATTACGGCGACCAGATGCAGATGATCGTGCCGAGCTTTCTCGAGCAGTCGATGCTGGCCTTCTCTAAGGAGCAGGAACGCTTTCGCGAACAGATGAAAGATGCGCTCGGCAAGTCGCCGATGGACATGATGAAGATCGCCACGCCGATCAAGGTGCTGGAGGAGCAGACGCGGCGCAACATGGAAATGTTCCAGAACGCCATGCGGCTGTTCACACCGTTCCCGCCTGCGGGCTCTGCGCCGGCAGCAGCGCCGGCCGAACCGGCCAGGAAGGAAACACCGGAAAAACCCGACGACCTTCAGGAACTGAAGGAGCAGATCGCCGCGATGCAGCGCAAGCTCGACACGATGTCCTGACTGCCGGCTAGCGAAGTGCCGGCCGAAACTTCCTTCAGCAGACCGTGTGATAAAACATCTTCGTCTCGAAAGGCGGAGATGTCATCCATGCTATGCTTCGTGGCATGCTCTATTTCGTGGTCACCGTCACCAGAGCGGTAACAGGTTTGCCGTCTACTAGAATGGGCCGGTGATGATCATCGGCAAGAAGCACGCCGATTACGTGTCTGCCGGCGGCATTCTGGCAATGGCCGAAACGGGCCTTGATAAGGTCACCGCCAAAGTCGCTGTTCATGCTGTTGTACGGCTTGCCGGGGATGTTGCAGGTGTCTCCGTCGGGATCGATCTTCATATGCACGTGGCCGCATTGGCTGATTTCCCCACACTCACCCGCAGGGAGCAGCCTGAAGTTGCTCCTGACGACGACGCCTATCGCCTTCTCAGGAGCATTGCCCAGTTCGACAACTGAACCTGCGGTCGGCCAGGCGATTTCCAGGGTGGGCCGATCCTCGGCCTCGGCAGACACGAGCGACAATAAGGAGAAAGCGAGGGCAGTCGTTGCGGTGATGCGAAACATGGTAACCTCCGTTGCGATGTAAACATTGATTACATACGCAGCGCTCGAACGCAAGGGAAATAATCAGTGTTTACATTCCGCTCTCGTGCTATTTGGCTGAGATGACCAAGACTACTGATTCCGACGAAGCCGGACATGCCAAGCGATACCATCATGGCAATCTTGTCGAGGCCTTGATCACGGCAACCGTGGAGATCATCGAGGAACGGGGAGCCGAGCATGTCTCCGTACGCGAAGCCGCAAAACGTGCCGGCGTTTCACCCGGCGCACCATTCCGGCATTTTCGATCGAAAACAGCGTTGCTAACCGCGGTCGCCGAACAGGCCATGGATCGGCTGACAGAGGCTGTTGCCAAGGCGCAGTCGAAAATCGGCAGCGCAGATCCCATTGAGGCTTTCGAAGCAATCGGACAAGGCTATCTGGAATGGGCAATTACCAACCCCACGCATTTCCAGATCATCAGTTCCAGAACCCTAATTGATTTTGAAGCGTCGGACAGCCTTCGTCATCAGAATGAGGCTATTCGGCGGAGGATGATCGACTTGCTGACGCAAGCGCAACAACACGGTCGGCTTGCTCCCGACACCGACTTTGATCATCTTGTGCTTGCCGCGCGTGCACTCGTGTATGGGTTGGCACGCATGGCGCTCGATGGTCATTTCCGGGAATGGCATCCGTCCGAGCCGCCAGCCCTGGCCGCGCAGCGGGCTCTCCGACTTTTCATGAGCCGTATGACCATTCCATCTAAAGCTTAAATCCGCCAGCACCCAAAAAAGGGCCCGGGATTGCGCCGCCAGCTAATGGAACTCCGGCAGCGGTCCCTGGTAGCGGGCGCGTGGCCGGATCAGGCCGTTGCTTGTCACCTGTTCCACCGCGTGCGCGGCCCAGCCGACGCTGCGGCCGAGCGCAAACAGACGGAACGGCGCATCGGACGGCAAGCGGAGGCTGCGCGTCAGCGCAGCCAAGGCGAAATCGACGTTCGGGCGCATGCCCGTTGCCGCAAAGGCCGCATCGCAAAGCCGCAGCAGCCCATCATCGACATCGATAGCGGCCAGCAAAGGTTCGGCGCGCGGATCGCCTTCGGGATAAAGCGGATGGCCAAATCCGGGCAGTGGCATGTCGTGACCGAGCCAGCGTCCGACGGCCGCCTCCGGCCCCAATCTCTGCGCATCCTCACCCAATATCATGACGGCCTCCGCGGCGGCGCCATGGCGCGGACCGGAGAGCGTGGCGAGGCCGGCAAGCAGGCAGGCCGAAACAGGTGCGCCGGTGGACGCGGCGACCCGTGCGGCGAAGGTCGATGCGTTCAATTCGTGATCGGCCAACAGTACGAGCGAGCGGCGGATCAAGTCTGCGCCGGCCGCATCGAGCGACCATCCCCGCGCCAGCCTTTCGTGCACGGCACCGGTTCCGGGAATCGCGCCGAGCGCCTGGGCCAGGGCGGCGATGGCGCCGGCCGCATCGTGGTTGAGCGAAGCTGATCGGCGGCCGAGCGAAGGCCGGCCGTTGGCCGCCAACGCGGCCAATTCCACGAAGGCGGCCGGCCGGCCAGTTGCGCCGTTGCCGTCGCGGCTCGCCGAGACAAACGACACTGGTGCGTCAGATGCCCAAAGCAGGTTTGCGGTCTGCTCCAGCGTGGCAGCCTCGCAGAGAGCAACCGCATCCTGGCCGCGATAGATGAGGCGGCCGTGCAAAACGGTCGAGATCGTGGTGGCTATCGCCGGCTCACCCCAGGCAATTGCACTTTCGGCGATGGCCTGGGGATTTCGGCCGCGCGCCCGGCGGCTCGCCAGCGCCGCGATGTCATCGGCGCGATACTGGCTACGGCGTGGATCCGCCCCATCCGGCCGCATGCCGATGCGTCCGCGGCTGACATAGGCATAGAGCGTCTGGGCCCGCACCTTGAGACGCTCCAGGGCCTCGTCCCGCGTCAGCCACTCCGTCATGTGAGTCCTGTCATGTTGATTCTGTTGATCAAGATTGATGATCCAGCCGCCAACCCTTATCTACCGCGCGGAAAGGGTCAAGGAGAAAACCAATGGCGAATGGGCTCGATGATGTGGTGGCGGCGGAAACGGTGCTCTCCGATGTTGACGGTCTTGGCGGCCGCCTGACCATCCGGGGCCATTCGTTGCCCGAACTGGCAGGCCGCTGGAAATACGCCGAGGTGGTCCATCTGCTGTTCGACGGCTTTTTCGACGATTTTCCCGACGACAAGGAGCTGGCGAACGCGATCGGTCGGGCGCGCAGCGAAGTGTTCGGGCAGATCGAACCCTTGCTGCCGTTTCTCGCATCCCTCGATATCTACAGCGCGATGCGCGCCGGCATTGCGCTGCTGCCGGACGGCGGCAAATTGCCGGACGCGCTGCGGCTGGTTGCAGCACCTGCCGTGCTGACGCCGGCCTTGCTGCGCTTGCAGCGCGGCGAAAGCCCGATTGCGCCCGATAGCAAGGCCGATCATGCCGCCGACATGCTGCGGATGCTGACCGGCATTGCGGCCTCGCCCAAATTGGCGAAGGCGCTCGATGCCTATCTCGTGACGGTTTGCGACCATGGCCTCAACGCATCGACCTTCGCCGCGCGCGTGGTCGCTTCGACGCAGGCCGGGCTTACTTCGGCGGTGCTGGCCGGGCTCGGAGCGCTCAAGGGGCCGCTGCATGGCGGCGCCCCAGGTCCGGTGATCGAGATGCTGGATGCGATCGAGGCGCATGGCGACGCCGCCGGCTGGCTGCGTGACGAGATCGGGCGCGGCCGCCGCATCATGGGCTTCGGGCATCGCATCTACCGCGTGCGCGATCCGCGTGCCGACGTGCTGAAAGCGGTGGTGCGGCAACTCGGCGCCAAGGGCGAAGCCGGCCACCGGCTGGCGTTTGCCGAGAGCGTGGAGCAAGCGGCGCTCGAAGTGCTTCGCATTGCCAAGCCGTCGCGCTCGCTCCAGACCAATGTCGAGTTCTTCACAGCACTTCTGCTGGAAGCGGCGGGCTTTCCGAAAGAGGCGTTCACCAATGTCTTTGCTGCCGGGCGCGTCGCCGGCTGGATTGCCCATGCGCGCGAGCAGCAGACGAGCGGACGGCTGATCCGGCCGCAGTCGCGCTATATCGGGCCGGTCCCAGACCTCGTCGCTTGAGGATTTTTCCCTCGCATACTTGCGGAAGCCGGTCGCAATAGCCGGTGCCGGACGCCTCTCTCGTTGAGATAAGAGAGGTCTCATGACAAAAATTTCATGTCATTGCTCCAAACATCCGCTGTTCTTGGATGGCAGAGAACCTATATGCTGCAGTGCAACATGGTTCCGCGGGAACCCACTTCAAAGGAATAGCCAGCCTTGACTACCAGAAAAACCGCCATCGTCACGGGTTCTACCTCGGGCATCGGCCTGGCCACTGCCCACGCGCTCGCGGCCGAAGGCTGCAACCTCGTCGTCAATTCCTTTTCCGATACCGCAGACGACCACGCCATCGCAGACGCGATCGCGAAGCACCACAAGGTGAGGACCGCCTATGTCAAAGCCGACATGTCGAAACCGGCCGAGTGCCGGGCTTTGGTGGCGAAGGCAGCCGAGGCATTCGGCTCGGTCGACATCCTGATCAACAATGCCGGCATCCAGCATGTCGCGCCGGTGGAAAGCTTCCCGATCGAGAAGTGGGATGCGATCATCGCCATCAACCTGTCATCGGCCTTCCATACCATCGCCGCCGCCATTCCGTTGATGAAACAGGCCGGTGGCGGCCGGATCGTCAACGTCGCCTCGGCCCACGGCTTGGTCGCGTCGCCGTTCAAGTCGGCCTATGTCTCGGCCAAGCATGGCATTATGGGCTTGACCAAGACTGTCGCCCTGGAGCTGGCGCGCGACAAGATCACCTGCAATGCCATTTGTCCGGGCTATGTGCTGACGCCGCTGGTCGAGGCGCAGATCCCCGATCAGATGAAGGCCAACAAGATGGACCGCGAGACGGTGGTCCGCGAGGTCATGCTCGAAAAGCAGCCGACCAAGGAGTTCGTTGCCGTCGAGCAGGTTGCGGCGGCGGCAGTGTTCCTATGCTCGGATGCGGCGGCGCAGATCAACGGCACGCACATCTCTGTCGATGGCGGCTGGACCGCTCAGTGAGCCATCCAGCGGTCAAGGGCCACGCCATGCCGAAAAACGGCAAGGTGGAAGAGCCAAAGAAGATCAACATCGCGCTGCAAGGCGGCGGCTCGCACGGGGCGTTTTCCTGGGGCGTGCTCGATCGGCTGCTGGAGGACGGGCGCCTCGATATAACGGCGGTTTCGGGCACCAGCGCCGGCGCCATGAATGCCGTGGCGCTGGCCGACGGCTTTGTCCGCGGCGGCGTCGAGGGTGCGCGGCGCAAGCTCGACGATTTCTGGCGTGCGGTGGCGGCAAAGGGCCGCTTCAGCCCGGTGCAGCGCATGCCTTGGGACGTCGCCTGGGGCAATTGGTCGATCGAGAACACGCCCGGCTATTTCCTGTTCGATACGATGTCTCGGGTATTTTCGCCCTATGTCGCCAATCCGCTCGCCATCAATCCGCTGCGCGACGTGGTCGAACGTGAGATCGATTTCGACAATGTGCGCGCCTGCAAGTCGATTGAACTGTTCATTTCCGCTACCAATGTCGAGACCGGCCAGTTGCGGGTCTTCTCGGACGGCGAGATCGACCTCGACACGGTGATGGCGTCGGCCTGCTTGCCGCAATTGTTCCGTGCCGTCGAGATCAAGGGCGTGCCCTATTGGGATGGCGGTTATGGCGGCAACCCGGCACTGTTCCCGTTCTTCAAGACGGCGGCCACCGAGGACGTGCTTTTGGTTCAGATCAATCCGGTGATCCGCGAGGGGACGCCGAAGAGCGCCAATGAGATTCAAAACCGCATCGACGAGATCACCTTCAATGCCGGGCTGTTGCGCGAATTCCGCTCGATTGCCTTCGTCAAGGAATTGATCGCCGCCGGCCGACTGCCGCACGGCGAATATCGCGACATACGCATGCACCGCATCGATGCCGACGAAGCGTTCAAGGATTTGTCGGCATCGTCCAAGGTCAATGCCGAATGGGCGTTCCTTGCCTATCTGCGCGACCTCGGCCGCACCGCGGCCAGTGACTGGCTGGAAGAAAATTACGACGCCGTCGGCAAGCGGCCGACGATCGATCTGTCCGGCGAGCTCGATGACGGCCTGAAGCCGGTACGCGGGCCCGCGCCGGGCCGCCGGGTCAAGGAGTTTCTTGCGGCGCGCAAGCAGCCCGAGGCCGCCCGCCGTCCGGCCTAGAACGGTCAATCCTTTCGGAAACGCCGAACCGCTCTATCTTTTTCTTTTTGTTTGACGCAATTCCGGACGGAAACCGTTTCACACTTTTCCTGGAATTGCTCTTGCTCTTCCGCAAAGCAGATGACATCGCAATCTGTCCGATTATCCTGACACTTGCTGCCATACCGCTGTTTTGGCGATCAACAGCCGATGCTGCAGCCGCATCTTTGCGAACAAAGCAACAATCCATCAACTTTTCTGACTATATTGCGCCGCAACTTTGAGGTAGAAGCGCGCTTCGCCGATCACGGCAATTTGAATACGGCCTCGCGCGCACCCATATCGGCGACGCGCCCCAAGTAGAAGATGCGGCCTGGCCGAACCCCGCGCACTGGAAAAATAACGATGCCGAAATTCAGGTTTCACAAGCTTGCAGCCATTGTTGTGCTCATCGGTTTCGCCGGCTGGATGGCGACAGGCGAGTTCTCGTCCGTCGGCAGCGCGTCCGCCGACAACAAGCCCAAGGCAGGAGAGGTCGAGCAGCCCAAGACAGCCGACGCAGGCAAGCCCCAAACTGGCGAACAGGGGGCTGCCAAGCCGGGGACTGCCGAGGCGGAACAGCCCAAGGCGCCGTTACGCACGGTCGCGGTCATAACCCCGCCGCGGCGCACCTATGCACGCGCTATCCGCATTTCCGGACTGACCGAAGCCGACAAGCGCGCCGTCCTGGCGACACGCGTCGCCGGCGTCATCGACAAGCTGCCGGTCAAGCAGGGTCAGCACGTCAAGACCGGCGACCTGATCCTGATGCTTGCCGCCGAGGAAAAAATCTCGGCGGTCGACAATGCCAAGCAGCTTGTCGTGCAGCGTGAGGCAGAGCTGGCTGCTGCCCTGCGGCTGATGAAAACCGGCAATCTGCCCAAGTTGCAGCTCGATACAGCCCGCTCCAACCTGACGCTGGCCAAGTCGCAACTGGACGCAGCGCAAGCCGAACTCGACCGCAACGAGGTGAAGGCGCCCTTCGACGGCGTTATCGACCGGGTGCCGGTGGAGCTTGGCAGTTCCGTGATGCAGGGCGGCGAGGTGGCTACTATTCTCAGCCTCGACCCGGTGATTGCGCGCGGCGAGGTCAGCGAACGCGATCTCGGCTATCTGAAGATCGGTGACAAGGCGAATGTGCGTCTGGTCAGCGGCCAGAACGTCGAGGGCATCGTGCGCTACATCAGCCGGGATGCATCTTCGGCAACCCGTACCTTCCGGGTCGAAGTCGCCATCCCGAATGCAGATGGTTCCGTACCGGCCGGCATGACGGCCGAAATCGCGCTCAGCGCCCAGCCGACCGACGCCGTCATGCTGCCGCGCTCGGTGGTGACGCTCGGCGACAAGGGCGACCTCGGCATCCGCGCCGTCGACAAGGACGACAAGGTCGTGTTCTTCCCGATCGACCTGGTCGACGACACGCCGACCGGCCTGGTGCTCGGCGGCATTCCGGCCGACGCCCGCATCATCGTCGCCGGCCAGGAGCTGGTGAAGGAAGGCGAAGTGGTCAAGCCGGTCGAAGCGGACCAGGCGACCATCCAAAAGTTGTTGGGCGAAGCGACGACCGGGACGCAGTAATCATGGACATCGTCAAACTTGCAATCAGCAATGCCCGGCTGACCATTTCGGTCCTGGTCTTTCTCATCCTTGCCGGTGCGGTCGCTTACCAGTCGACGCCGAAGGAAGCGGAACCGGACGTTCCGATTCCGATGATGTATGTCAGCCTGATCTACCAGGGCATCTCGCCGGAAGATTCCGAGCGCCTCCTGCTGCGGCCGATGGAAGCCAAGCTGAAGAGCCTGAAGGGCCTCAAGGAGATGCGCTCGGCCGCCTTCCAGGGCGGCGGTTATGTGCTGGTCGAATTCCAGCCACAGACGGATCTCGCCACCGCGCTGCAAGACACGCGCAGCAAGGTGCAGGACGGCAAGGCCGACCTGCCGCAAGCGGCCGAGGAGCCCGTGGTCTCAGAGGTCAACATTTCCGAGTTCCCCGTCCTGGTCGTGACGCTGTCGGGCGAGGTGCCCGAGCGCGTGCTGACGGCGGCGGCGCGCGAGTTGCGCGACCGCATCGAGGAAGTGCCTGGCGTGCTCGAGGGCTCGCTGCAGGGTGCGCGCGACGACCTCGTCGAAGTGGTCATCGATCCGATGAAGCTGTCTTCCTACGGGCTGCAGCTCGACCAGTTGATCGGTGCGGTCGGCGCTTCCAACAGTCTTGTCGCCGCCGGCAATATCGAAGGGTCCGAGGGCAAATACGCAGTCAAGGTGCCGTCGCTTATCGAGACGCCAGAGGATGTGGCGGCGCTTCCGGTCGTCGCCGGCCCCAATGCAGTGGTGCAGGCCAAGGATATCGCCACCATCCGCTCCACCTTCAAGGACGCCGAGACGGTTACCCGCCTCGACGGCAAGCCGGCGATTGCCATCGAGGTGAAGAAGCGCATCGGCTCCAACCTGATCGATACGATTGGCAAGGTCAGGGAGGTGTCCGACGCCTTCATCAAGACGATGCCGGAGGGCATGCACGTCACCTACACGCAAGACAAGTCTGTTTTCGTGAACCAGTTGCTCGGCGACCTGCAGAACCACGTCATGATCGCCGTCATCCTGGTGTTCATCGTTATCCTCTACGCGCTGTCCGGCCGTGCCTCGCTGCTGATCGGATTGGCCATCCCCTCATCCTTCCTGATCGGCATCCTGTTGCTGGCAATGATGGGCTACACGATCAACATGATCGTGCTGTTCAGCCTCATCCTGGCGGTCGGCATGCTGGTCGACGACGCCATCATCGTCACAGAATTCGCCGAGCGTCGCATGAGCGAGGGCATGCCGAAGCAAGAGGCGTTCGCGCTTGCCGCCAAGCGCATGGCCGGCCCGGTCATCGCGGCTACGATGACGCGCATTGCCGCCTTCTCGCCGCTGTTGTTCTGGCCGGGCATCATCGGCGACTTCATGAAATATATGCCGATCACGCTGATCGTGACGCTCTCGGCCTCGATGCTCTATGCGCTGGTCTTCGCACCGACGCTGGGCGCGATATTTGCCAAGGCGCCGGCCCATCACCCCGACGACAATCGCGACGGCTGGTACATGGCCGTGGTCAAGCAGGCGGTGCACTATCCCATCACCGTGCTTGTCCTCACTGTGGCGCTGTTGTTCGGCGTCGGCTACGCCTATTCGAAATTCGGCGCCGGCGTCGAATTCTTCCCGAATGTCGAGCCTGACTACGGCCTGCTCTATGTCCACGCCCGCGGCAATCTTTCGCTTGCCGAAATGGACGCGGCCACCAAGACGGCGGAAAATCGGCTGCTCGGTTGGCCGGGCGTGAAGTCCGTCTATACCCGTGTAGGCAAGACGCAGGGCGGCGGCCAGGACGTTCCGGAAGACGTGGTCGGCGTGATCCAGTACGAATTCGTCGACTGGCGCGAGCGCAAATCGGCGAACTCAATCCTGGACGAACTGCGCGGCGTGATGGCCGGCATTCCCGGTGTCGACGTCGAGGTTCGCGTGCCGGAAGCCGGCCCGCCCACCGGCAAGCCGATCCAGATCAGGCTTTCGGCCGTCGATCCGAAGGGCCTTGACGACAAGGCCCGCGCCGTCGCCGCGCGCATTGCCAAGGTGCCCGGCGTCATCGATATTTCCGACGGTCTGGCGCCGCCCGGCGTCGACTGGGCGCTTGAAGTCGATCGCGCCAAGGCGGCGCAGTACGGCATCAGTCCGACCGCGGTCGGGACGGTCGTGCAATTGGTGACCAACGGGCTGAAGCTCAGCGAGTACCGGCCCGCCGGCGCCGACGATGCGGTGGACATCAGGCTGCGCCTGCCCGAGGATCGGCGCACGCTGTCGACGCTCGACGAACTCAGGGTGCAGACCGCGCAAGGCTCGGTGCCGATCTCGAACTTCGTCGTGCGCAAGCCGGAGCCGACGGTCGGTATCCTTAACCGCATCGACGGCGCGCGAACGGTGGTCGTCCAGGCCAACGTCGCTGCCGGCGCCCAGGTGGCTGCCGTCCAGCAGGAGGTCACCAAAGCTGTCGCCGACATGAACCTCGGCAGCGGCATTCGCTGGAAGCTTGCCGGTTCGAATGAGGACAGCGCAGAGGCCGGGGCCTTCCTCAGCAAAGCTTTCGGTGCGGCGATCTTCCTGATCTTCATCGTGCTTCTGGCGCAGTTCAACAAGTTCACCAGCGTCTGGCTGGTGCTGTCCTGCGTGGTCATGGCGACGATCGGCGTGTTCCTCGGGCTGCTGCTGACGGGACAGGCATTCGGCATCGTCATGTCGGGCATCGGTGTCATTGCGCTGGCCGGCGTGGTGGTGAACAACAACATCGTGCTGATCGACACCTATGACCGGTTGCGCGAAGAGGGCTGGGACAAATACGAAGCCGTTCTGCAGACCTGCCGCGAACGTGCCCGCCCGGTGGTGCTGACGGCAGTGTCGGCGATTCTTGGCGTGCTGCCGATCGCTTTCGGCCTCGGCCTCGAAATCTTCCACCACGAGACGACGATCAACGCGCCGTCGACGCAATGGTGGATTTCGCTGTCCTCGGCGATCGTCTTCGGGCTGTCCTTCGCCACCGTGCTGACGCTGGTGGTAACGCCGTCGATGCTGATGGTGTTCACGCGCGCCAAGGTCAAACCCGGTGCGCGCGGTGGCTGGTTCAGTAGCCTGTTGGGGCGTCGCAAGGCCGACATCCCGTCGAAAGGCCTGGACGCCGATCTGGGCACCGAGCCGGCGATCGCCTTCCCGAAGGCCGCCGAATAAAGTCCGATTGCTGCCCTGATCAAGCAAAGGCCGCCCGGGAACAATGGGCGGCCTTCTGCATTGTTTCGTCATTGCAACCTCAAAGCGAGGATTTTCTGATGACGATCAGCACCATTCTCATCATTATTCTTATTCTTATCCTGATCGGCGCGGTTCCGGCGTGGCCGCATTCTCGGTCCTGGGGTTACGGCCCATCCGGCATCGTCGGCGTCATCCTGATCGTTGTCCTGGTGCTGCTGTTGATGGGCCGGATCTGAGCGCAATCATTGGTCCGGACAAGCGGCGGATGACCGTCAGACATCCGTCTTTTCAACTTCCTTATTGGGCAGCTTGCTGCACCGGCTTGGTGGTGGCGACGCCGATATCCTCAAGCGCTTCCGATACTGCATCTTCCAGCGGCGTGTGCGGGATCGTACCGATAATGCCTTCCAGCCTGCCTGAAACCAGCCGGTGCGGCTCGAAGCGGAGATAGGACATCGAAACGATCTCGCGCCACATCGCCACGAACGAGCTGCCGGCGCGCAGCACCCACCACGGCATCTTCGTCAGCTTCAGCGCGCGCCCGAGCGCTTTCTCCGCGGCCGCCTTGATGTCCAGATCGGTCACCGCATGGCCAGGAAAATTCAGCGCCTCGTATGAGCCGAGCTTGTCGAGATTGTCAGCCAGCCCGACGAAGGCCTTGGCCAGGTCGGGCAGATAGGCCCATTCATGCACGAGATCGACCGGTCCCGGTGCCGTATAGATACCCTTGGTCATCTTGGCGGCGACAACCAGATCGAACCACGATCCGCTGCCGGTGCCGCCGAAGAAATCACCGGCGCGCAGCAGGATCGTGCGCACCCGACCCGCGTCGGCCTCGCGGCGAAACAGATCTTCCATGGCGACGCGGATGCGGCCCTTTTCCGTCGTCGGGCGAAACGGCGTGTCTTCGGCGATCACCGCCGGCATCGGCGAGCCGTAATTGTAGACGGTGCCCGGGAAGAGATGCAGTGCGCCGTTCGCCCGACAGGCAGCCATGACGTTCTCCGCCATCGGCAGACACTTGCCCCAGTCGGTGTAGAGCGGGTTGAGGCCGTTGAAGATGATGTCGACGCCTTCGGTGGCGCGGATCAGCGCGTTGCGGTCGAGCGCGTCGCCGGCGATTGCCGTGGCGCCTTTAAGCTCGGCCGGCACCTTGCCGCCGCGGGTGACGGCGCGGACATCGTAGCCGGCATCGAGGAAGGCCTTGGCCACCGTGCGGCCGAGCCGGCCGTTGGCGCCGAGAATTGCGATCTTGGTCATTGTTCGTCTCCGTGTTTGTGTTGAGACCCTGTTGTGGTCTCTTCGCAAGCGAATGAAAATTGACTAATGATGGCGATCTGATATTCAATTTTGAATGGATATCGATTGGAACCTGATCAAGAGTTTCGTCACGGTGGCGGAGACCGGCAGCCTGTCGGCCGCCGCGCGAAAACTTGCCGCAAGCCAGCCGACGCTCGGCCGCCACATCGCCGAGCTGGAACAGGCGCTCGGCGTCACCCTGTTCCGGCGCGGGCGGCGTGGCTATGCGCTCACGGAAGCAGGCAGCACGCTCTTTGAACAGGGTCGTGCGGTGAGCGAGCAGGCAAGCGCCTTTTCGCTGCTTGCGCTGGGATCGGTCGAGGCGATAGAGGGTACGGTGCGCATTGCCGCCAGCGAAGTGGTGGCGGCCTATGTGCTGCCGGAAATCACAGCGAGGCTTGGTTTCGAGGAGCCGGGCATCGAGGTCGAGATCGTCGCCTCGAACCAGGTCGAGAATCTGCTGCGTCGCGATGCCGATATCGCCATTCGCATGGTCAAGCCGGCGCAGAATGAACTGGTCGCGCGCAAGGTGACCGACATTCCGCTCCGCGCCTGCGCGGCAAAATCCTATCTCGACCGGCGTGGCCGTCCGCGCGAGGCCCGCGATCTCGCCGGCCATGATCTGGTCGGCTTCGATCGCAGCGATGAGATCATTCGCGGCTTTGCCCAGTTCGGCGTCCCGCTTGCCCGCAATGCCTTCCGCTTCAGGACCGATAATCAGATCGTGCTGTGGGAAGCAGTGCGGGCGGGAAACGGCATCGGCTTTGGCCAGGAGCCGCTCGCCGACCGTGATCCGCTGGTCGAGACAGTGCTGCCGGGTCTCCCGCTGCCGACGCTGCCGGTGTGGCTGGCCATGCACCGCGACGTGCGTTCCAGCGTCCGCATCCGCCGCGTCGCGGATTTCCTCTACGAAGAGCTCAAGCGCTATTCAGCCGGTGCTGGCTCGGCAGCAAATTCCGCGCGGTGAGCGAGGCCGGCCATCAACAGCACGACGATCAGCAGCCCGGACAGAGCGACGAAGATCGGGCCGAAGCTCGAGTGTTCGGCGATGAAGCCGATCGCCGACGGCGCCACCAGAATGCCTGAGTAACCCATTGTGGTGACGACGCTCATGCCGGTGCCGGACGCCATGCCTTCCTGGTTGCCGCCGGCCGAAAAGATGATCGGCACCATGTTGGCAATGCCGAGGCCGCAAAAGGCAAAGGCGGCAATGGCGAGCCACGGCGAGGGCGCCAGCCCGGCCACCAGCATGCCGGCAGCAGCGGCAAGAGCCGAGGCACGCAACGTCGTAACGGCACCGAAACGGTTGCGGACGCCATCGCCAAGGAAGCGCATGACGGCCATGACACCGGAAAAGGCGGCGTAGGCCAGGCCTGCGATGGCAAGATCGGCGCCGAGCTCCTGCCTGAGATACAGCGCAGCCCAGTCGAGCACCGCACCTTCGGAGATCATCGTCAGCAGTGCCATCAGCCCAACCAGATAGACCAGAGGGTTTGCCGGCAGCGCGAATTTGTGGTGCTCGGGGGCTGGGTGCTTGTCCTCGGCGATCAGGTAGCGGATCGCTACGGCGATGACGGCAAAGGCAAGAGCCGTCACCACCGTCGCATGGGCGAGGTGACCGTAGTTCTGGATGGCGAAACCGCCCAAAGCGCCGCCAGCGAAACCGCCAAGGCTCCAGAAGCCGTGCGAGGACGACATGATGGCACGGGACAGCCGCCGTTCGACTGCCACTGCATTGGCATTCATGGCGACGTCCATGCCGCCGATCGAACCGCCGAAGATGAACATGGCGATTGCCGCCAAGGGCACGTTGGGGGCCAGAGCCACGACCAACAGGCCGAAGCTGCCGGCAAGTCCGAACCAGCGCAGCACAGTGCGCGAGCCATGCTTCGAGATCAGATGGCCGCACCAGGTCATGGCGGTTACGGCCCCGGCCCCGAACAACAGAATCAACAGGCCGAGCGTGAATTTGCTGATGTCCAGCCGGGTGAGGAACACCGGGATCTGCGGCGCCCAGCTCCCGGTCAGGAAGCCATTGGCGAGGAAGATGCCGGCCACTGCCCAGCGTCCACGAATCGCGGTCTGCGTCATTTTCTGCGCGTCCATCGGGTAGAATCCGGTCCGGAAATGGCTTCGCGCGGCAAATTAGATCGATTCAATTCACAGTCAAGCGCTGTTCGCCGAAAGTGCTTGGACCAGACGCTACGTCCTCTCGCGTCGGCCAACCATCTCGGCGGTCCACTTCGAAATGCTTACGGCTCGGGATAAGGCGCGCCATCCTTGTGCACAAACCGGCCATCAACGTTGGTGCTCATCATGTCGATGTCGGAGCAGGTGGCGACGTCGTCGGGCCAGCGCGAACCGACTTCGAGATAGATCGCCATCGCGCCCGATTTATTGATCATGTGATGGCCGTTGCCTGATCCTTTCGGAAAGGCCGCGCAGTCACCGGCGCGCAGCACCGTCTCGCCGGCATCTTCGACGAGCGTCAGCTCGCCTTCAAGCACGTAGACGAATTCGTCTTCGTGCGAATGCCAGTGGCGCTGGCTCGACCAGTTGCCCGGCGGCAGGCGCATGAGATTGATGCCGAAGTCGGTGAGCCCGCCTGCGTTGCCCAGCCGCTGCCGCACGCGTTCGGCACAAGGTGTCGAACGGCGGTGGATAGGATGAGCCCTTGCGTCCGGGCACGTCGGCAACGTCAATCTTAGGCACGGCCTCCTCCCCTAGTGATCCCTGGGGCGCCTTGCCTCGAACTCGGCCTTCTTGGCATCGGAGGCTTCGATCTGGTTCAGTGCCTGCCACTCGGCATAGGGCATGCCGTAGATGATCTCGCGCGACTGTTCCTTGCTGAGTTCGACACCCTCGGCCTGCGCCGCATCGCGGTACCAGTTGGACAGGCAGTTGCGGCAGAAGCCGGCGAGGTTCATCAGGTCGATGTTCTGCACGTCGGAACGCTCGCGCAGATGCGCAACCAGCCGGCGGAAGGCAGCGGCTTCGAAATCGCGCTTTTGTTCGTCGCTGAGTTCGGTCATGTCTTTGGCGTCCCTTGGGCCTTCCGTCACACCGGTCCGGTGCGCGAGCCGAATATTTTCACCGCATGTATATCGGCACGTCGATCGATCGCGTCAACGATCGGCGCCAGCCGTTCGGCCCAGTCGAGGGCACCCTTAAGGTCGGCGATCAGGTCCTGGCGGATCTCGAGCAGCGCATGGGCAAATCCGTTGACGATGGCGTGCCTGAACATGGTATCGCCGCGCAGTGCGCCGTCATAGGGTTCGTTGTCGCCGACGATGAGGCTCTTGTCCTTGGCGAGCATGTCGATCAGCGGCCGCGCAACGCGATCGTCGAGATCCCATAATATGCCGACGTGCCACGGCCGCACGAAGCCCTGCATGGTCGGTGTGAAGGAATGCACCGAAAAGATGAAAGGTGCCTGCGCGGACGCTTGCGCCACCGAGGCGATCATGGCGCCGACGGCATCATGATAGGGGCGGTAAAAGCGGTCCAGACGTCTTTCGCGTTCCTCCGGCGCCATGGGATAATTTCCCGGGATGATGGTGCCGTCATAGAGCTGGCGAATCAGCGTTGGATCGTCCTCGCCGCGATTGGGATCGATCAGCAGCCGTGAAAAATTGGCAAGCACCGCCGGAACGCCGAGCAGACTTGCGAGTTCGCGGGTTACAGTCTCGACGCCGATGTCGTAGGCGATGTGGCGGTCGAACTCCGCCGCTGGCAGGCCAAGGCTGCCATATTCCTCCGGCAGGTCGCGGCGAGCGTGATCGGCCAAAAGCACCATGCCGCGCTTGCGGTCGCCTTCGACAATGTCGAAAGGCGCGAAAACTGTGGATCGGGTCATCGGCGGGAAAGGTCTGTTCGCGGGCTTCCTGGGAGGGTGGTATCGTCATTCCACGAAGAGAACGCTTGCGCAATGCCGTTGTTTAGCCACGGTTTCTGCAAAAAACTGAGCGGGGGCGACCGCAAGCGCGCCGGAGCCTTCTAAATCGATTGGAATTGGACAGATCGGCGCGTTGACATGCGTACGGACTTTTCCGAAAAGGGGCGTTGAGAGATGCAAATGTGGTTCTTGAGGGGTTTCAGGATGGGTTTCGCCGGCAGGCTGCGTGTGCGCCATGCCTTGGCCATGCCGCTCCTGATACCGGCAATGGGCCTTTTCGCGGTGATCACGGCCTCGCCGGCACGGGCCGATTTCCGGGTCTGCAACGCCACGCAGAACCTGGTAGGCGTCGGCATCGGCTATCGCGCCAAGGCCGGCTGGATCACCGAAGGCTGGTGGCACATCGAAGGATCGAGCTGCAAGACGCTGATCGAGGGACCGTTGTCATCAAGGTTTTACTATCTTTATGCAGAAGACGCCGAGCGCGGCGGACGCTGGGATGGCCCGATCAACATGTGCGTGGCCGAAAAAGAGTTCAAGATTGCCGGCGTTACCGACTGCGTCGCCCGGGGCTTTCAGCGCGCCGGATTTCAGGAATATGACACGGGCGAGCAGGCAAGCTGGATGGTCCAGCTGACTGACGAGCCCGCAACGGATGGCGCTGCAGCCGCCCCGGGAACAAACAGTCAATGAGACGCAGCCGCAAGGTCAAGATCCTCGCCACCATCGGTCCGGCCTCCTCGTCCGAGGAGATGCTGAAGAAGCTGTTCGAAGCCGGCGCCGACGTGTTCCGCATCAATATGAGCCACACCGACCATGAATTGATGCGGACGCTTGTCGGCCGCATTCGTGCCGTCGAGGAGGCGGTCGGCCGGCCGATCGGCGTTCTCGCCGACCTGCAAGGGCCAAAGCTGCGCGTCGGTAAGTTCGCCAGCGGCAAAGAGGTGTTGACCGTCGGCCAGACCTTCACGCTCGACGACAATCCCGAGCCCGGCAATTCGACGAGGGTCTACCTGCCGCATCCCGAAATCCTGCGTTCGGTCGAGGCTGGTCATCGCCTGCTGATCGACGACGGCAAGCTCGAGCTCAAGGCGGTCAGCAGCAACGGCAAGGCGATCGTCTGCACCGTCGTCGCCGGCACCACCATTTCCGACAAGAAGGGCGTCAGTCTGCCCGACACCGACCTGCCGGTCGGCGCGCTGACGGAAAAGGACCGCCGGGATCTTGACGCGGTTCTGGCGACCGGCGTCGACTGGGTGGCGCTGTCCTTCGTGCAGCGGCCCGAGGACCTGGCCGAAGCGCGCAAGATCGCGCGCGGCCGGGCGCTGATCATGGCCAAGATCGAAAAGCCGCAGGCCGTCGCCCGGCTGGCCGAGATCATCGAGCTTTCGGATGCGCTAATGGTCGCCCGCGGCGATCTCGGCGTCGAGATGCCGCTCGAAGCCGTGCCCGGCATTCAGAAGCAGATCACCCGCGCCGCCCGCCGCGCCGGCAAGCCTGTGGTGGTTGCCACGCAGATGCTGGAATCGATGATCACCGCGCCGGTGCCGACCCGCGCCGAAGTCTCGGACGTCTCGATCGCCGTGTTTGAAGGCGCCGACGCGATCATGCTTTCGGCGGAGTCCGCCGCCGGCGCCTACCCGGTCGAGGCGGTGGCGATGATGAACCGGATCGCCACCAAGGTCGAAACCGACCCGACCTATGCCGGCATCATCAACGCGCAGCGCTCGGAACCGGAAGCGACCGGCGCCGACGCCATTTCGCTTGCTGCCCGCGAGATCGCCGAGACGCTGAAGCTGTCGGCCATCATCACCTACACGGCCTCGGGTACAACCGGCCTGCGCGCCGCGCGTGAGCGGCCGCAAGTGCCGATCGTTGCATTGTCGCCGATCCTCAACACGGCGCGGCGGCTGTCGCTGTTGTGGGGCACGCATTGCGTCGTTTCTCCCGATGCCATCGACCTCGACGATATGGTCGATCGCGCCTGCCGCATCGCCTTCGACGAAGGTTTCGGCAAGCCCGGCGACCGCGTCATCATCACGGCCGGCGTTCCGCTCAGGACGCCCGGTTCGACCAACATGCTGCGCATCGCCTATGTCGGATCGGAAGTCGGACGCTAATGCCGGCGGCGGCTGGCGGATCGGCCGGCTGCATGGCGTGTCGTAAACACGGCGCCAGCCCGGCGCATCGACGGCAGCTGGGTTAGGATCGACGCCGAACTCCGCCAGCTTGCATCGGCCTGCAGCCGGCGGTTCGAAGGTCCTGTCCGACTTGAGCTGGAAGTCAGTTAAGCTAATCTCTCCTGGGAGAAAGAGGAGGGTGATCCAATGTGGATGCGCACTGATCTTCTGGAACTCCTCGGCATTGAGCACCCGATAATCCAGGCGCCGATGAGCGGCGTCACCACACCGGAACTCGCGGCGGCGGTCAGCAATGCCGGGGCACTAGGCTCGCTCGGATGCGGTATTCTGCCTGCGGCGGCTATCCGCGAGCAGCTCACGGCGACACAGCACGCCACCAATCGTCCGGTCAACGTCAACTTCTTTGCGCACCCGGCGCCGGCACCCGATGATGCGGCTGCCCAAACTTTGCGCGACCGCCTTCGCGGCTGCTATGAGGAGGTCGGCCTCGGACCGGTGCCCGAGCCGGGCGAGCCCTTCCCCACCTTCGATCGTGAGCGTCTCGAAATTGTGCTCGAGCTGCGCCCGAAGGTGGTCAGCTTCCACTTCGGCCTACCCGACACCGCAATTGTGCAGCAGTTGAAAGCGGCCGGCTGTACTGTCTTGTGTTCGGCTACCACCGTCTCGGAAGCGCGCCAGCTTGAGGCAGGAGGGGTGGACGCCATTATCGCCCAGGGATACGAGGCCGGTGGGCATCGCGGCACGTTCACTGGCGACCCTGCTATCGGCACAGCCGGCACCATGGCCCTCGTACCGCAGATTGTTGATGCCGTGCGGGTGCCTGTAATTGCCGCGGGCGGTATCTTCGACGGTCGCGGCATTGCTGCGAGCTTTGCACTTGGTGCATCTGGTGTGCAGATCGGCACGGCTTTCCTGGCCTGTCCTGAAGCCAATGTGCAGCCAGTCTATCGCGCAGCATTGCGCTCGGCCAACGACGAGAGCACGTCGGTGACTCGCTGCTTCACGGGCCGCCCGGCGCGCGTGGTGCGCAACCGGTTTGTGATGGAAATGGCTGGTGAGGAAGATGCTGCGCTGGCGTTTCCGCTACAGGCGAGTCTGGTCATGCCGCTTTCGATGGCAAAGGATGAAAGCAAGCGGGCTGACTTCTTGCCCATTTGGGCCGGGCAGGGCGTTGCGAAGCTGCGGCAGATGCCGGCCGCCGCGCTTGTGGAGAAACTCGTCACAGAAGCAAGCGGCATAGATCGGGCCTGTAGGGGAGTAGGGGAGTAGGGGAGTAGGATACTAATGTACTAGCGGACGCGACCGGACTAGAGAGCGAATGAGGTCTTGTGG